>NZ_JAGTJY010000170.1:0-13728 GCF_018195695.1 Achromobacter sp. Marseille-Q0513
TCCAGTCGGGTGGCGACACCACCTTCAAGGGCGCCTCAGGCAAGGCCGAGCAGATTATCGCGTCGGTGGGCAGCAATCTGCTGCTGGAGAGCCTGCAGGACACCAGCAAGTACGACGCCAAGAATCAAAGCGCGGGTATCGGTGCGTCGATCTGCCTGACCGGCACATGCACGAGCAGCATTAGCGCCAACGCCGGCGCCGGCCAGATGAAGAGCGACTTCAAGTCGGTGACCGAGCAGACCGGCTTGTGGGCAGGTGATGGCGGTTTCCTGATCGACGTGAAGAGCAACACGACGCTGATCGGCAGCGTCATCGCCAGCAGCGACAAGGCGGTAGCCGACGGGCTGAATAAGCTGAGCACAGGCACGCTGGTGACGGAGGACGTCAAGAACAAGGCCAACTACAGCGCTTATCAGGTTTCGGTGGGCGGCGGCATCGGGTTGGGTGGCGGCGATAAGAGCGGCGGCACGGGCCTGGGCACGACCAAGGACAACCAGGTCGCGGGCGGCGCGAGCAAGGAGGCGAGCACCTCGCTGCCATCGTCGGGCAACGTGTCGATCAAGCCGCCGATGGTCGCGGCCGCCAGCGGCAGCGGCAGCTCGACCACGGGCAGCGCCATCAGCGGCGGCACGATCGTGATCCGCGACGAGGCGGGTCAGCAGGCGCTGACCGGCAAGACGGCGGCGGAGACGATCGCTTCGTTGAACCGGGATACGTCGGATACGTTGAACGCGCTCAAGCCGATCTTTGACAAGGAGAAGATCCAGGCCGGGTTCGACATTATGGCCGAGGCGAGCCGGCAGACGGGGCAGTTCCTGACGAATCGGGCGGAAGAGGCCGATGCGCTGGAGAGGGCATACAAGGCTGAGACAAACCCCGTCCTAAAGGAGCAATTGAAGGCAGAGTACCAAGACGCGTTGAAGTGGACTGTAAGCGGCGAATATGGCCGGACGTTGTCCATAGTCATGGGAGCAGCGAGCGGCAATGTCACGGGCAGCGCCGGAGAGTTCGTGCAGCGCGCTGCGGTGAGCTACCTGCAGGCACTGGGAACGGCCCAGGTGAAGGAAGTTGCCGACGCGCTCAATAGCGAAGTTGCCCGCGCAGCGTTGCAAGGACTCGTCGGATGTGCAGGAGCAGCGGCTCAACGCGCCAGTTGCACCGCGGGCGCAAGTGGCGCGGCGGCTAGCGTTGTGCTCAACAATCTCCTGGACAGCTGGTCCGGCAAGACTGCGGAAGGCTTGACCGCCGAAGAGAAACAGACGCATACCAACATCATTACCAGCCTGGTGGCAGGAGTTGGCGCGGCGTTGGGCGGCGACAGTCGAGTTGCAGCACTGGCGGCGCAGATCGAGACGGAGAATAACTACCTTGGTCAGATAGGCACGGACTCTGCAAGGTCTGAGCAAGTGCGATACGACAGGTTGATGAGTGAATGTCAAAAGGGCATTCAGAACTCTTGTGAGCAGGCCAAGGAAATGAACGCCATGTCCGAGCAACGAGACAAGGCGCTGACAGTCGCTTGTTTTCAACCAGGATCGCTGCCTTGCCAGATTGCCGTCAAGCAGGTGATGGAAACCGGCAACATTGTGCTCTTCGGCAACAAGGAGGGAACGCCGGTCGTTTATCCGGCCAACACGCCAATAATCCAAGCGACGCCAGACGTGAGAGGCGGATCTTTCCAAGGTACGCTGTCCAATAGCGTTGCCGAGGGCTTGGCCATCGATAGTAGCGGCTTCGCACTGGGGGGGATTCTTGTTAGCCGCGCAGTGCTGCAAGCCGTAGTACGTCAAGCCGAAGTATCGGCGTTGGGCGGTAGCGTACTGGGTAAGGTGGGTTCGGCTGAACGTCTGGCCACGGGAGGAACAGTTGGCAGCAAGGCAGACAGCTTGTTGCCCAACCTTAATACTCGGGTGCTTACGGAGACTGAGGCAAGGGCCTTGACGAGTGAGAACAAAGGCTTGATCTATGTCGCTGAGAGTCCAAAGGGTAATCAGGCTGCACAGAATTTTCAGGCAGGAACTAGCGGCGCTTATACTGATTTGGCGACAGGTAAATTGGCCGTGCCGGCATTGCGGTACAACAATCCGAAATTGGATGGTATTAATTTTGTAAAATTTGACGGTATTGAAAAGGCCGCTGATGGATCCGCAGTTTTGCTTATTGATGCTAAGACAAAACTGGCGATTTGGAATCAAGCAGCGCAAGAGTCGGTGTTGAGTACCTTGAGGCGAGTGCGAACTGCAGTGGAGCAAAATCCCGGCTATAAGGTTATTTATGAATTTCCAAACGCCAAGGTTGAGGCGCAGGCTAATAAATTTATACGAGACAACGATTTTGATAAAATTATCACAACTCGGGTGAGGGCCCCATGAGCGCTGCGGATATTGAGCTATGGTTTTATGCTAGGCCGAATAGGGGTTTTAGCATAGAACAGCGGCATGCCAGGGTCATGGATGGCATGTCTAGATTTGGAGCTCCCTTGGGTTTCAAAGGTCTTAATCTACCTATCGCTCCGGATTGTGGCGGTGAGTTGGCTGCGGTATATGGAATAAAACTACCTGTTAGAGGACTTAAGTTCATCGGAGACTATACCTATCGCGGTGAAAAATATGTGTACCACGATCGTGCTTATATGGATGAGCACATACGGTATGGATTCAAAATTTCCAATAAGAAAATTGATTATTCCGATGTTGTAAAGAACCAAATTCCGAAAGTTGTTGAGGCTTTTGAGCCATATCGCGTCCGTGTTGACTATGATATGTATGCTTTTAATTATCAAGGTAGATCGCCTGAGGATAATCCGATTTACTTTAAATTGCGCGAGGATGAGTCTATAAATATTGATGGGCGAAATAATATATACACGTTATATCCTGCTCAATTCTGGGATGCGGAGCTTTGCGAGCGCGCGCTGGGATATGGGCCAGATGAAGTGGTCGCGCGGTTACAGGGTAAGGTACAAGACGTGCGGCGGCTGACGAACGGCGTGTATCTTGTGCTCAATGATGATCCGGAGCTGACTTATGAGGATTTTGTGGAAATGAATCAGCGAATCAAGCCAATGTTGGGGGTGGTTTAGTCCGTTCGGCATAATCCCGCAGCGTGGTTAAATCGTAGCCCTGGGCACAAGCCAGGTGAAGTTGGGGCCCATCAAGCTGACGGTGACTCTGCGCCTGTGCCGTGCAGATTCCGGCGAGTATCGGAGGCTCGCGCAGACGGATTGCGGGATTTCGCTGAGGGATTATTCCCAGCGCGGACCGTGCTTGAGCGGTGCACGGAAGATTATTTCTGGCAGTGCGTCAAGCACGACCGGCTGCGCTTCACGGTATCGGGCGTGCAGGGCAAGTAGATGGGCAGGCAATAAGACCGGCGGGCGACCGGACGGGTCAGGCAAGGGCCGTGGGTCACTCCCCGCAAGCCCGCTTTCGAGAATTCGTAGCCCTTTAAACAATTGGTGACGCCCCGCCGGAAAAACTGCGCCACAATGCGCCACCGTATTCGCGCCGACCAGGTACAACGATGAAGAAGACCCTTGCGCTGCTGATGTGCGCCGCCTTGCCCGTCATTGCCGCCGCGGCCCAGCCCGATGTCGAAGCGTTGAAGCTGAACCCGCAGAACAATCTGTACTGCAATGAGCAGGCCGATTGGTGCGTCGGGATCAAGCTGGACGGCGGATTCGAGGACAACGGTCCCTTTGCGTCCGGCCGTAGCCTGCGCGCCGATTACCGCATCTGGGACCTGCCGGATATTCCGAACTTTTCCCACTTCACTGTCTGGCCGCACCTGATCCGCCTGAGCGAGGAGCGCGCCCTCGTTGGCGTGATCGGCCCCGCCGAGCCGGACTACAAGCAGGAGATCCAGTTTTCGGGCGGCAGTTTCTCGCGCAAGGACCTGTATTTGTTCATGGTCGATCTGGACCAGAAGGTCTCGGGCCTGGTGCACCTGATGCCCTTTAGCGCCCAGGCGTCGATCCGGTCCTGCTTCAACGAAGCGGATCAGCAGCGACGCGAGGCTAATTGCATGGATCAGTATCGCTACGACGCCGTGCTCAAGGCGGTGGCGGGCGGGCAGTCGTATCCGGACCTGCAGGTCACCACCCAGGCCACGCGCGCACCGGCGGGGGCCAGCCGCTATGCGGATTCGAGCAAGCTGCCGGCGCCGACGGCGGCGCAGTCGCAGCCGCAGGCCGACAAACAGTGCAGCTATACCGTGACCTACAAGTGGAAAGAGGAAGGTTCGGTGTATCGGCCCGCGACGCCGGTGCCGGATTGCGCCGAGTTCCTGGAGGCCCAGCCGCCGAAGAAGGGCTAGGGCGTTCCGACGTTCTTGACGGCCTTGCCGGGCGCGTGCCATCGCGGCGGCCTAGCGCAGCATCGGCAGGCTGCCCGTCAGTCCGTTGACCCACCGCCGCGCGCCGGCCAGCCCTATACCCAGCATGGGCAGGCCGCGATGCGCGGATTCCCGGTGGCGTTCCCAATAGGCGTGGCAGTCGTGGATGCCTTGCGCATAGGCGGGAAACAGCGCCAGCCCGCCGCCGGCGGGCGACTCCATGGGCAGACGGTCGCACAGCGCGGCCATCTGCGCGTCACTGGCGCTGAGGATGATGATGGGCAGGTGCGAAATCGCCGATGAGTGCAGTCCCTCGGCATCGCGCAGCGGCTGCGCGGCCCAACCGGGTTGGCCCGCGCCCAGGCCGGCGGCGATGCAGGCGGCGGCGTTGGCTGCTTGGCCTGGGCCGAGGCCGGCCGACAACACGATGACGACTTTCTCTGGCGGGGCGGGGGCGGGCGCGACAGGCGATCCGGTTTGATCGCCGGCGGTGTTAGGGGCGTGCATGGCGCGGCTCTAGGCAAAGCCGCCATGCTGGCGCGTCCGTCGCGCCGGGTCTTGAACGCGCGTGAAGATGGCGACGTTCAGCGCGGGCAGACGCGGATGCGGTGGCCGTCGGGATCCAGGGCGACGAAGGTCAGTCCGAAGACTTCGGCGACGGGCGGCTGCTCGATGGGTACGCCCAGCGTCTGCCAGTGCGCGTGGAGGCTGCGCACGGCGTCGTCGTCCGCAACAGTGAAGGCGATTTCGCTGCGGTGGCCCGAGACGGGCGGTGGCGGGTTGACACGGTGAGAGGCCCACAGGCCCAGCACGTAGCCGCCGTCCAGGGCAAAGGCGGCATAGCTCGGAAAGGCATCCAGCGGATCGCGGTCGAGCAGGCGCTGGTAGAAGGCCACGCTGGCCAGCGGGTCGGCGACATACAGCAGGAACAGGTTGAGGCGGGCGGGAACGGGAGAGGGCAAGATGGGCTCCGGAAGCAACAAAAGGAGCCGTCATCCTAGAGGGTGATGCTGCCAGATTCTGGCAGTAGTCATGTGGGCGCCTGTTCGCGCGGAAGAGGTCTTCTGCGGCGCCCGGATAGCGCCGTCGGAGGGTTCGCGTCCGTTGGCAGGCGCCTGGTTCAAGCCGCCTGCGGCGCGCAGGCTCAGGCCGCCGCGTCGTCGCGCATCAGGATGTCCTCATAGAACGCGCCAAAGGGCCGTTGCGGATGGGCGATCTGGATTTCCAGGATCCAGATGCCCGTGTCCGGACAGAGGCCGAAGTCGCCCAGGCTGCCGGCCTTGTAGATGGCATGCGGGAAGTCGCTGACGCGGTGGCCCTTGATGTCCAGGTTCAGGCGCCAGCCCAGCGCCTCGGCGCGGCTTGCGGCTTGCGCGTACAGGTCGGCGCCGCTCAGGTGCTGCGCGCGCCAGAGTTCGCTGACCTCGCGCCAGAGCTGGCGCGCGGCCAGGGCGGCGGCCTGCATGTCGCGATCCGAGCCGGTGACGAAGGTATCGCCTGCGTCGCCCTCGTGGCCGTCCCAGACCGGGCCGATGTCGACGAAGTAGATGTCGTCTTCGCCCAGCACGCGCCCGGGTTCGGAGGCCTGCTTGAAGGTTTTGAGCGTGGCGGGACCGAAGCGCACGATGGTGGGATGCCAGATCCGATCGATGCCCATGGCGAGCAGATGGGCGCTGGCGGCCTCGCGGGCCTGTTGCTCGGTCATGCCGGGGCGGATGAGCCTGCCGATTTCCTGGACGGCTTGCATGGAACGCTCGCGCGCGTGCAGCATGGCTTGCGCGGAATAGGCCTGGCCCACGGCCTCGCGCGGGTCGATCGTCTTGGTCAAATCCCTGCTCCCTGGCCGTTCGCGGCCGTCTTGTTTCCATGTCCCGGGGCCGGCGCCTGGATCAGGCGGCGAAGGGAGCATCGAAATATAGTCATCTATATTGCGGCGGCATCATAGCGTGGATTCGCGATGCGCCGGGGCAGGCCGGCGCGTCGCGGGGCAGGGAAGCGGAAGGGATCTACTTGATGCCGGCCAGCTTGATCGTGATGATCGAAACGGTGCCAGGCGGGATGCCCGATGCGGCATGGGCCTGGGTCACGGGGGTGAGGATCTTCGCCGAGCCGCCAAGCCCCAGCTGCTTGACGATGCTCTGGAACAGCGGCGGCAGGTCCTTGACGTGGCTGCTGCGAGTTTCCCGGACCAGTTCTTCGCCCGTGGAGAGCTGTTCTTCGATGTCGAACAGGATTTCGTTCTTGTCCGCCACGCTCGGCGACTTGTCCTTGTCGAGAATCCTGTAGATCACGCCGTCCGGCATCTTGACGGCGCCTTTTTCCTTCGCGGCCGCCGCCAGCAGGGCCTTGCTCTCCTTTTCATTCTTGGACAGCATGGCGGTTTCCAGCTGCTGCTGCGCGCCGTCGAGTTCGGCCGAGAGCTTGGCCTGGGGCAGCTGCAGGCGGTTGTTGATCTTGTCGGTGAATCCTTGCGAGAACGCCTGCAGGTCCAGCTTCTTGCCGATGGAGGCGAACTTCTGGGTCTCCTGCGGCGCGCTTTCCGCGTACCAGGCGCCGACGGCATAGCTGACGCGCACGTCCTTGGGCGCCGCGTCGTTGATGACGATGCGCCCGGCGCTGTCCGCCTTGTCCGCCTTGGCCTGTTGCGTGGATTGCGCGGCCTGCTGGTCCCTCAGTTGCTGGTTCCTGAGTTGCTGATCCCTGAGCTGCTGGTTGGCGGCCTGCAGGTCCGCCGCCTGTTGTTTCAGGCCGGCGATTTCGGTTCGCGCCGTGCCCAGGGCGGCGCTGAGCGCGCTGTCTTGGGAGGCGTTGCCTGCCGTCGCCGTCCTGGCGCTGGCGAGTTCGGCCGCCAGGGCGTCTCTTTGCGCTTGCGCGCCCTCAAGCTGCTGGCCCAGTTCGCGGATGCGGGCCTGGTTCTGCGCCTGCTCGGCGGCCTGGGCGCTGGATTCCGGCGAGCTGTTTCCTTGAGCCTGCCGCTGCGCCAGCTGCTCGATGAGCAGCGCGTTGCCCTGTTCCATCGCGGCCAGCTTCTGCTCCAGTTCCTTGAGCTGTTCGTTCGCCTGCCGCAATTGGCCGACGAGTTCCGCGTTGGCGCTCGGCGCTTGTGCCGGGCTGGCCGCGCGTGGCGAGCCGGGCTGTGCGGGAACGGGATAGGCCTGGGGCCGGGCCTGTCCGTCGCCGATGATGCGCTCCTGGGCCAGCCGGTCCAGCAGGCTGGTTTCGATGGCAAACGCCGCCTTGCTGGAAAGCAGCAGCGTGCCGCAAAGCGTCGCGTAGACGTACTTTCTCATAGCTTGTTCAGGCTTTGGGCGCGGGTCCTCATATTGGAATAGACCGCGCTGTTGATTCGAACGCAAACCAGGGAGAGCATTTTCTTCACTTCCGTCAGCATGATTTCGGAGGCGTTTGCGTCGATGAGCGTTTCGTTGGATTTGTAGATCCGGAAGTTCTCGTCGATGGCATTCATCTGCTCACGGTATTTTTCGTAGGTCGCCGGATCCAGGTTCTTCAGCGCGGAAAACTCTTGATAGCATTTTTCTTCCTGGTTGCGCGCCTCGGGTTCCTCTGAGACGCGCGCGGGGCTGATGGTGTTGCAGCCCGTCAGGATGAGCGTCGCGAGCAGGGCGGCTGCGCCGGATAGATGGAATCTCATTAAACGTCCTCGGGAATTTCTGATTGCCTTGCTGAGTTTCTGCGGGGAGGCGAGCAGCGGATCTTGGTCTTGGGTCAAGCAACGAGCGCAGGTGATGCATGGGTTCGAAAAATGGGCGCGCCAAAATAAATGACCTCCCGGAGGGAGGCGTGCGCGCATTGCTTTTTCTGCCACGGAATTAGACTATGGCCATCGGAATGGCGGCATAAGACAATTCTGAATTCGAGACTGGGACTCGGAGACTGCCCCGCATTTACAAGGGGAAATCTGGGCTGCGTGAAATCGATGCATTGCATCGTTTCAAAGCGTCAGCCGCGAGCGCTGTCACACCGCGCCAGCAATGCGCCATGCGCGATGAGTGACGAGCGGCGAGCGGCGAGTGGCGAGCGATGCGGGCGCGGAAGCGATCGCGGCGGCCAGTGGCCGCCGAGGCTCAGGCGCGCGAGGATCGCGCCGGCGAGGGGTTGAAGCCCAGTTTTTCGGAGATCTCGCGGGCCGCCCGCAGCAGGCTGTCGAGATAGGCGTCGCGGTTGTTCAGGCCGTCCTCGCGCGGCGTCACCAGGCAGAGCGTGGCGATGCAGGCGCCGTCGGCCTGGCGGACGGGCGCGGCGAAGCAGTGAGTGAAGTTCTCGACCACGCTGTTGAAGGCGAAGTAGCCGTCGCTGGCGGCGCGCCGGACCTCGGCGATGAAATCGGCGGCCGCGAGCCGGCCGCCGTCGGGCATGACGAAGTCCTCGGGCGGGATCAGCGCGCTGATCTGCTGGTCCGACAGGTGCGCCAGCAGCAGCCGGCCCGACGCGGTCCAGGGGATCGGAACCAGCTCGCCCACGCTGGACGAGATGCGGAACGGCCGCAGTCCTTCGCGCATCATGGCAACCGTGTACTTATTGCCTTCGAGCAGGCACATCTGCGCGGTTTCGCGGGTTTCCTCGGCCAGCCGGACCAGCATGCGGTCGCATTCGCGCATCAGGTCGAACTGTTCGGCGTAGGCCGTGCCCAGGAAATACAGGCGGCGGCCCAGGAACACGCGGCCATCGCCGCCCTGGTATTCGAGCATGCCGTGTTCGAGCAGCAGGTTGACCAGCTCATAGACGGACGAGCGCGGCGCGCCGATGGCCGCGGCGATTTCGTTGGGGCGCAGGGGCTGGCGCCGCACGCGCAGGAATTCCAGGATCTCGAACGCGCGGTCCAGCCCCCGGGTGCGTTTCGCCACGGTGTCGCCGGGGGCGTCGGCCATGTTCATCTCCAGTACCTCGTTCCGGTGGGATCCGTCCGCAAGTCGCGGACGGCCATCATAGGCGATCGGGCGAGCGGCCGCCGGCGGCGGGTCCTAGCTGAAGCTCGACGACTTGAGGAACTCCGCGAGCCGCTCGGTCCGGGGGCGCGCGAACATCTCCCTGGGGTCGCCTTCTTCGCAGATGACGCCCTGGTTCATGAAGATGACGCGGGACGATACTTCGTAGGCGAAGCGCATTTCGTGCGTGACCAGCAGCATGGTCATGCCGTCGGCCGCCAGCGCCTTGATGACCTGCAGCACCTCGCCCACCAGCTCGGGGTCCAGCGCCGAGGTCACTTCGTCGAACAGCATCAGCCTGGGCGCCATGGCGATGGCGCGGGCGATGGCCACGCGCTGCTGCTGGCCGCCGGAGAGCTGGCCGGGGTAATGGTTGGCGCGGGCCGCCAGGCCCACGCGTTCCAGCCATTGTTCGGCGATGGCGCGGGCCTGGGCCTTGTCCAGCTTCTTGACCTTGATGAGGCCCAGCATGACGTTCTCGGCGGCGCTCATGTGGGGGAACAGGTTGAACTGCTGGAAGGCCATGCCGGTCAGCGCGCGCTGGCGGGCGATGTCCTTCTCGCTCTTGCGCCGGCGCTGGCCGCCTTCGACGTGGTGGCCGATTTCCTCGCCGTCCAGCCGGATGGTGCCGCCCTCGAATTCCTCCAGCATGTTGATGCAGCGGAGCATGGTCGTCTTGCCCGAGCCGGACGAGCCGATGATGGAGATGACTTCGCCTTCGCGCACGGCGCAGTCCACGCCCTTGAGCACTTCGTTCTGGCCGTAGGCCTTGCGCAGGCCCGCGATGTCCAGGATGGTGTTGGCCACGATGGTGATCTCCTCAGGACGGCAGCGCGGTCTTGCGCTCGACGTATTTGCCAAGGCGCTCGATGCCGAAGTTCACGATGAAGTACAGGCCTCCGGCCAGGAAATAGAACTGGAGGCTCATGAAGTTGCGCGAGATGATCTCCTGCGTGCGCAGCAGCAGCTCGGCGACGCCGATGACGGACAGCAGGGTGGACGCCTTGACCATCTCGGCCGCCGTGTTGACCCAGGCCGGCAGGCATTGGCGCAGCGCCTGCGGCCACAGCACCGACGAGAAGGTCTGGGTGAAGCTCAGGCCGATGGCCTTGGCGGCTTCGGTCTGGCCCCGGGGAATGGCCTGCAGCGCGCCGCGCACGATCTCGCCGACGTGCGACGAGCAGAACACCGCCAGCGCCAGCACGCCGGCCGCGAAGGGCCCCAGGTCCAGGCCGATGGCGGCCGACACGTAGTAGCTGGCCAGCACCAGGACCAGCACCGGCGTGCCGCGCACGATGTCGATGTAGGTCCGCAGCGCCAGGCGCGCGGCCCGGCCGCCATAGGTCAGCGCCAGGCCGGCCAGCACGCCCAGGACGGAGCCCGCGGCGATGGCCAGCAGCGAGATCGACACCGAGACCGCCAGGCCGTTCAGGATGACGTGGCGGGCGGCCCACAGTTGTTCAAGAAAGGTCTGCGACATGGGATTCACCTGGGCAGCGCCAGGCGGCGCTCGATCAGGCGCAGCGCGGCGGCGATGAGGAAGCAGCAGGCGACATAGAGCGCGGACGTGACGATCCAGGTCTCGATGACGCGGAAGCTCTCGACGTTGATCTTGCGCGCGGCGAAGGTCAGTTCGGGCACGGCGATGACGGCCGCCAGCGAGGTGTCCTTGAACAGCGAGATGATCGTGGACGATAGCGAGGGCAGCACGTTGCGCAGCATCAGCGGCGCGATGATGGTCGCGCGGATCTGCGTGGGCGTCAGGCCTATCGCCAGTCCGGCCTCGGTCAGGCCGCGCGGGATCGACAGCAGCCCGGCGCGGAACACCTCGGCCAGGTAGGCGCCGGAATAGAGCGACAGCACCAGCATGAAGCTCTTGATCTTGTCGATCCGGACTCCCAGCTGGGGCAGCGCGAAATAGGCGAACAACACCAGCACCAGGATGGGCAGGTTGCGCAGCAGCGTGACGTACAGCCGCGCCGGCGCGGACAGCGCCAGGCGCCTGGATGTCAGCGCGAAGGCCAGGGCCAGGCCGATCGCCGCGCCGATCAGGATGGAAACCGCGGCCAGGCCCAGGCTCAGCGCCAGGCCGCTCATGAGGTACTCGAAGTTGCGCCAGACGGCGCCGAAATTCAGCGTGTAGTCCATGCGTCGTTCCCGCAAGCAGGGTGGCGGCGAGGACGGCCCCGCCGCGGGCGAGGATCAGCGGTATTCGACCGGGAAGCCGATCTGCGGCGGCGGCAGGTCCTTGCCGAACCAGGTCTTGAACGACTTGGCGTAGGCGTCGAATTCGACGCCGGTCATGGCTTCGTGCAGGGCCGTGTTGACGAAGTTGAGCCAGTCCTGGTCGCCGCGCTTGACGGCGCAGGCGTAGGTCTGCGGGTTCCAGCCATAGCCGGCGTCCTTGAAGCGGCCGGGATTCTGCGTCATGTACCAGGCCAGCGAGGACTGGTCGGTGGCCACCGCGTCGGCGCGGCCCGAGGCCAGCGCCTGGTAGATCAGGTCCACGGACTCGTATTGGTCGACATTGGCCTTGGGCAGCGCGGCGCGCACCATCGGTTCGGCGTAGACGTTCTGCAGTACCGAGATCGTCACGGACGAGCCGGCTTCCTTCAACGCGGCGTAGTCAGCGTACTTGCCGTCGGCCTTGAGCATCAGGCCCACGCCTTCGCGGTAGTAGGGAATGGTGAAGGCGACCTGCTGGGCGCGTTCGCCCGTCACGGTCATGAACTGGCAGGTGATGTCGACCTTGTTAGTGGTGATGTTGGGGATGCGCGCGTCGGACGACTGGTTGACGTAGGTGATCTTGTCGGGATTGCCGAACAGCGCCTTGGCGATGATGCGGCCCATGTCTACGTCGAAGCCCTGCAGCTTGTCGTCCGCGCTCTTGAAATGCCAGGGCGCGTTGGTGCTGCCGGTGCCCAGGACGAGATGGCCGCGGGCCAGCACGTCTTCGAGCTTGCCGGCCTGGGCGGGCGCGGCGGACAGGAGGGCGGCGGCGGCCAGCGACAGCAGGCCGGCGCGTACGGAAGTGGTCATGGCATTCCCCTTTGGATGGAAGCGGTGGTGGCGATCGTTATGTCCGTTATATCGGACATATGTCTTTTTTATTGGATCGATGCATTAGGCGTCACGGGTCATGCCTTGTCAATCAAGGGTTTCCACGGCCTGGCGCCAGCGCGCAAGGCAGGTTTGCGAGGCGGGAACGACAGGCGGACGGCGGGCGGCGCGCGCTTGGTATGCTGCAAAGCTGATTCGTCCCTCGAGCGCCACGACCGCATGACCGACACGCCTCGCCACGACACGCCCGCCGTTCCTCATTCCTCCCTGGCCTCGGACGCGCGGCGCGCGCAGCTGCGGCGCATGAAGATCGCCGCGTTGCTCCTGCTGGCCGCCATGCTGGGCGGTTTCGTGGCCAGCCACGCGATGGGCGGGCATGGCGTCTGGGCCTGGGTGCGGGCGTTCTGTGAGGCGGCCACGGTGGGCGCGCTGGCGGACTGGTTCGCGGTGGTGGCGCTGTTCCGCCGGCCGCTGGGGCTGCCGATTCCGCACACCGCCATCATCCCCAGCAACAAGGACCGCATCGCCGACAACCTGGCCGTGTTCGTGCGCGACCATTTCCTGGACCCGGACACGCTGCTGGAAAAACTGCGCGTGTTCGATCCGGCCGCGCGCCTGGCCCGCTGGCTGGAGCGGCCACGGCAGGCGCGCGTCCTGAGCGAGGGCGCGCGCCGCGTGGCGCTGCAGACGCTGGATCTGCTGGACGACCGCGCGGTGCGCGGCGTGATCCAGGAGTTCGTGGTGTCCAATCTGCGGCGCTGGGACGCGTCCGCCACGGCCGGCGAGGTGCTGGGCCTGCTGACGCGCGACGGACGCCATCAGGAGCTGCTGGACGCCGCGCTGGAGCGGCTGGGCGGCTACCTGGGCACGGAAGAGGTGCGCGAGCGCGCCTCGAATCTGCTGGTGAAGTTCGCGCGCAAGGAATGGCCGCGCATCATCGCGGCCGTGGACGTGATCGCCTCGGTGGACGGCATCGCCGACAACCTGGCCGACCGGCTGGCGCGCGCGCTGGTGCAGGAGCTGCGCGAAGTGCTGTCGCAGCCGGATCATCCGGTGCGCCAGGACTACGAGGGCTGGCTGCAGGACTATATCGGACGGCTGCGCAGCGATCCGGCGCTGGCGGCGCAGGCCGAGGCGCTCAAGCAGCGCGCCATCGATCACCCGAAGGTGCAGGAGTACGTGCGCGGACTATGGGACGACATCCACGCGGCGCTGCGGCGCGACCTGTCCACGCCGGACTCGGCGCTGGCCGCGCACCTGGAAAGCGCCTTGCTGGCGATGGGCCGCAAGCTCGCGGAGGATGCGGCGCTGCGCGAGGCGCTGAACCGCCACGTGCTGGGCGCGGCGCGCCGGCTCACCGGCAGGCTGCGCGCCGCGCCCAGCACGTGGC
>NZ_JAGTJY010000171.1:0-13703 GCF_018195695.1 Achromobacter sp. Marseille-Q0513
CCTTTCCCCAGATCCTGCTGGCCGCCGCGCTGACCGCCGCCGCCGGCGCCGCGCAGGCTCAGCCCGCCTCGGCCACCGGCTCGCGCGCGCAGACGCCGGCGCCCGCCGCGCCGGCGCTGACGCCCAAGCGCAGCTTCGACGACACGCCGCCGCCCGCCGCCACCGCCGATCCGGTCGTCATCATGCCGACGGCGGAAGACACCAAGGCCTGCCTGGACAAGCTGCGCAAGGGCGCCACGGCCAACGGCCTGACGCTGGCCGACTGGGACAAGTACACCGCCGGCGCCAAGCTGCTGCCGACCACGGTGTCCTCGGCCAAGGGCCAGCCCGAAGGCCGCGAGAGCTGGTGGGACTACATCGCCAAGACGGTCGACGACGAGCGCGTGGCCGACGGCAAGATGATGATGAAGAAGGTCGGCTCGCAGCTGAACACCATCGCCCAGCAGTACCAGGTCGATCCGGCCACGCTGGTCGCCATCTTCGGCATCGAGACCAACTACGGCCGCCAGATCGGCAAGACCAATGTGCTGAACGCCTGGCTCACGCGCGCCTGCACCGAGAACAAGCCGCTGTGGGAAAAGAACGCCTACGCCTCGGTGCGCCTGCTGCGCGACGGCGTGGTGCCCGCCGACAACTTCGTCGGCTCCTGGAGCGGAGCCTTCGGCATGACGCAGTTCATCCCGACCTCGTTCTATGAGCTGGCCGCCGATGGCGACGGCGATGGCCGCATCGACCTGTACAACTCGCTGCCGGACGCGCTGGCGTCCACCGCCAACCACCTGCGCAAGCGCCGCGCCAAGTGGACGATGGGCCTGCCGGCCGTGGTGGAGGTGCGCCTGCCCGTCGACCTGTCCGCCACCATCCCGCCGGAGCCGGATGCCGAGTACGTGGGCTCGAAGGAGCGCCGCACGATCGCGCAATGGGCCCAGGCCGGCGTGAAGCAGGGCAACGGCGCCGCGCTCAAGCTGTCCTCGGGCGAAGGCGAGCAGGCCTATCTGTTCGCGCCGACCGGCTCGCACGGTCCGGTGTTCCTGGCCACCGTCAATTTCGACGCCATCCTGCACTACAACCAGTCGCGCCGCTACGCGCTGGCCGTGGCGCTGCTGCTCAACCGCCTGCAGGATCGCCCGGGCCTGGCCACGCCGTGGCCGACCGATGATCCCGGCCTGTCGCGCGCGCAGATCAAGGAACTGCAGGACATGTTGTACGACTTCGGCCACGACGTCGGCGTGCCCGACGGCATCCCCGGCGCCAAGACCCGCGAGGCCGTGCGCGCCGAGCAGGAGCGCCGCAACCTGCCGCAGGACGGCCGCGTGGGCAAGCGCATCTACGACGCGGTCAAGGCCTCGTGGCCGCCGCTGGCCGCGCCGGCGCGTCCGCCGAGCCAGCCCAGCCAACAATGAGCCGGGTGTCGGGCACCCAGGGCTATGGCGAGCACGCCATGGTCCTGGCCGAGCGCTACGAGAGCATCAGCTTTGCCGACGTGCACGCCGAAGTGGCCCACCTGATCCCGCCAGCGCCGGCCCGCATCGCGGACATCGGCGCCGGCTCGGGCCGCGACGCCGCGGCGCTGGCGCGCATGGGCCACCAGGTGATCGCGGTTGAACCCACCGCCGAGCTGCGCGCCGAAGGCCAGCGCCGCCATGACGTGCCGGGACTGGCGTGGAGCGATGACGCCTTGCCCGGCCTGGACGGCCTGCGGGCGCGCGGCGAGCGCTATGACCTGATCATGCTGACGGCGGTCTGGATGCATCTGGACGAAGACGAGCGCGCCGCCGGCATGGCCAGCCTGGCCGCGCTGCTGGCGCCGGAAGGCCAGATCCTGATGACGCTGCGCCACGGCCCCGTGCCGCCGGGCCGCCGCATGTTCGACGTGTCGGCCGCCGAAACCATCGCGCTGGCCGCGCGCCACGGGCTGTCCAGCCATCATCTGGGCACGCGCGGGGACATGCTGGATCGCGGCGACGTGCGCTGGAGCATGCTGGGGCTGCGGCGAGGATAGGGCGCCGCATCCCCGCGAGTCGCCGCGGACCCGTCATCGCCGCGGCGACGAGGCGTCAGCGGGCGAGAAAGACATCGGCCGCAGCGGCGTGGACGACATCGGCCAGGCTGGCATGGCCATGAACATTGGGGTGCATGGTGCCGAAGTAGCCGCCGTTGCGCGAGTCCGTCTGTGTCAACGCGGCATCGTTGCCGGTACGGACGAAGCGCCGGGCATAGGCGTACGGACGCCAGCAGGCGGGATTCGCGGCCGTGATGCCGTCGCACCGCCAGGCGGAAGCGTCTTGCTCGGAGGCATGCGAGGGCAGCGACAGCGGGGGATCCGTCTCGGCCGGATTGCACCATCCCCTGTCGGTGAACACACCGTTCATGTCGGCAAGGGTCCACCGTGCCGCGCTGGCGAAACTGCGGATCTTGGCATTCAGCTCCTTTACTGGGTTCTCGCTGACGATGCGAGCTTCATCCTGCAGCACGTTGAATTCCCAGGACCCGGCGGCAGAGCCCTTCACCAGGCCCGGAGCGCGCAAGGTCAGTGCCATCCAGGGGCCATGCGGGTTATAGCCGCCGTCGTCGCCGCAGTATTGCTTGTTCGACATGATCAGAGGGTCCGGATAGGACGACAGCACGAAGCGCCGGGCCTCGCCGGGTTCAAGGGATTCCGCGTCTTTTCCCATCAGGCCGACGGCGAGCGCCTGCGCCATGTACGTCAGCCGCTGGTCCAGTTGTCTGAGCAAATGTACGTCATAAGGATCTCCGCAGCCGCCAGCCTTGGCCTTTTCCGGGCAGACGACCTTGCCTTTCTTGGCCAGGCCCTGGATCACGTCTAGTCGGTACTTGCTGGGTGCTACAGCCCAGGCGACCAATTGAGCAAAGCCTATGTCGTTGCCGCTGATGTTCACCAGTACCAGGTCGGGCTTCCTGAACTCTCCGGCGCATATGGCGATATCCAGTCCGTGACGCCGCAGCACCTCGGTGCGGTACTTCTGCTTGTGTACTTGCGCCTGTAGCTTCACCTCTTGCGGGTTCTTGCCGGAATACGGGATGGCATGGCCGTCGCATAGGTCCTTTACGGCCGCAGTCAATTGGCTTAGTCGCGCCGAGCAGGCGAGGGTCTTCTCGTCCAGAAAGACGGATTCTTCTGTCGGCCGTCTCCGATATATGCAGTTCGGGTCCGCTCCAGCCTGTTCTTCCTGCCGCACCAGCAAGCCGTCAAGAATCTCCGCGCCGGAACACGCGTAGTGCAGATACGTGACCAGCGTGTCGGGACTGGCTGCCGCGAGCTTCAAGGCCGCCAGCGTCTGGTGGCTCCAGAAGGAACGGTGGCACTCGACGTTCCACCAGCGTGCTTCCGATTTCACGCCCGACGATATCCAGTTCAATCCGTCCTTTCGTACGTCCCTGGGAATCCAGGCGGTAGGGACGTCGGGGTTGCCTTCCCCGGAGGCATAGGAGTCTCCGAGCGCGACGATGGTTTTGTGCCGTACCGTGATCGTCCGTGACACCGGCGTGGCGGCGCCCTCTTTCAGGACGTCGATGGTGCTGGCCGTCTCGAGCGGAACGTCCACGATCCGGAACGGCTCGGCACAAGGCACGGGTTGCGAATAGCGGCTCTGCGCGCCCACGCGCCAGCGGCATTGGGCATCTTTCCCTGCATCATTCAGCCAGGCGCGGATGACGGTATGGGTGGGTTGCGCATAGTCCTGCTCGTAGTGCCCGCCCTTGTCATTCCAGGGAGACCTGGCGCTACCGTCGATGAAGGCGGCATAGGGTGACGCGCTGTTGGTCCGTTGCATCGCGCCTTTCAGCCAGCTCGACAGCGTGGCGTCCTGATCCGGCGTCCAGGCCTGCATCGCGGCCGCGGGATCCGGCAGCCAGCCGAACGGCCCGAACGAGGCTTCGACCTTCCAGCCGATCGGCGAATCACCTGGAACGGGAGAGGACGCGCCCGCGTGGGTATTGCTCGTGAGAACGGCAAGGCCAAGCAGAATGATGGACAAGCGCATGCACCGCTCCTTGAAACCTGTCGTGAGGCGTTCGTGGGTAGGAGATCGAATGTCTTTGGCGGAAAGATCCATTGCGAGTCGGGCGCGTCAAGCCCGCAATGCAACCGCCCGAGTGTTTTGAATTTTATTGAGATAATTTTATTTGTAAACAAATGTCGTCATGATGACGCCGGAGCGCGGCGGCATGGGTCAATAACGCGCATATTGCTTTGTGTACTCTTGCGGCTCCAGAATTTGTATTGCCAATCTGTCGAGTCGTCTGAAACGCCTGGTTTGAACATGTCGATGTTGGAAAGTGCCTTGCCCGACACCTTCGTCACCGAACGCCTGCGCGCCACGCGCATGGCCGAGACGCACGGTCCTTTCGTGGCCGCCATGCACGCCGACGTGGCGCTCATGGCCACCATGGGCGGCACGCGCGACGCGGCGGCCAGCCGGCGCTATCTGTTGCAGAACACCGAGCACTGGTCCCGGCATGGTTTCGGCATGTATGTGCTGAATGATCGCCGCAGCGGCGCGCTGGTCGGGCGCGCCGGACTCAAGCGGATCGCGTCCGAGGCCGGGGCCCATGATGGGGCGTTCGCGGCGGAGATCGCCTACGCCTTCGTGCCTTCAGCCTGGGGCCTGGGTTACGCCGGGGAGATAGCCCGCGCGCTCGTGGCCATGGGATTCGGCTTGCTGGAACTGCCGGGCATGATGGCGACCGTGCTTGCGTCGAACGGCGCCTCGCGCCGCGTGCTGGAGAAAGCCGGCCTGCGCTGCGCGGGCCAGGCGCCTTCCGCCACGGGTGAACCCAAGCTGCGCTATGAGCTGGATCGGGCGCAATGGCAGGCCGGGCAGCCTGTCGCAACGGGCTCGGACCGCTGCGGCATGCCTGGCGGCGCCGCGCCGGAGCGCTAACATTCCACAATGAACACCCGCGCCGTTCCCCCGATCGACCAGGACCCGCCGCCCGTTCCTCCCGTGGCGCCCGCGCCCGAGGAATGCTGCAACAGCGGCTGTATTCCCTGTGTGTACGACCTCTACAACGAGGCGATGGACCGCTACCGCGACGAGCTGAAGGCCTGGAAGGCGCGTCATCCGGAGACCTAGAGTCCTGTCCCGTGGAGGCGTGCGGGCGCATCCGCGGGGCAGCGCAGCCGCATCGGGCCGCGAGGGCGCGGCGCGTCCTTGCGCAAGACTGCCGGCGGGTCTCAGCCCGCCAGCTTCATGTGGATGATGGGGAAGGGCTGGCCGGCCTCGTCGTGTTCCGAGCGGCCGATGTCGACGAAGCCGTAGTGCCGGTAGAAGCCGATGGCTTGCGGGTTCTGTTCGTTCACGTCGACCTGCAGCCAGCCGTGCAGCGAGAGCGCGAAGTTCAGCAGGCGCCGTCCGGCGCCCTTGCCGCGCTTGTTGGCGTCCACGAACAGCATGTCCACCTTGTTGCCCTTCAGGCCGATGAAGCCGGCGATCTCGCCGGCCTCGTCCTCACAGACCCAGACCCGCACGGCGGGCAGGCGGACGTTGAGCACCTGCGGGTACAGCGCCTGGATGTCCTTTTCGGTCAGGAAGGCGTGGGTGGCGCGGACGGATCTGAGCCAGATGTCCACCAGGGCCAGATCGTCGCCGTGGTTGCGTTCTCGGATGTTCATTTTCTTATTGATTCTGTGTGTCGGGCGCCGGCCGGTCGGCGCCGTGTCGCGTGTCGCTAGAGTCCTGAACGATAGATGTCGGTCGCCGCCAGCACGGTTTCCATCTGGACAGTATGCGCGAAAACGTAGCGGTCGCCGTAGACGGTTTCATCCGGAAACTCCGAGATCAGCGCCATGGGCAATTCCTCGCGGTCCGTTTCCGTGACCTGCACCGGGATGCCGTTCATCACCGCGAATCCGGTTTCGAGCGCATGCGCGCGGAACAGTTCCAGCTGCCGCGCATTGAACTCCACCAGTCCGGGCACGTTGCGGGCCAGCCGCGCCGTGACGCCCTCGATCAGCCGGCGCGCGCGCTCGCCCCAGCCGGGGTGGTGGCGCAGCACCAGGAAAAAGCCCTTCGGGATGGTCCACAGCTCGAAATGGCGCGGCAGGTAGCCCGACATGGGGCGCGTCCATTCGTGCGCGGGATAGCCGTGCAGGTTGATGTGCAGCTGGGCCCCGCTGATGGCGTGCGCCTGGTGGCGGCCGTCGCGCTCGAAGAACGGCGCGCGCTCGCGATAGGCGATGTCGTCGCCCAGCGCGCTGTAGCGCGAGGCGTGGAGCATGTGGTGCGGATGCTGCTCGCGCAGGCGCGCGAACAGCGCGTAGCCGTCCGGATTCTCGGCGGCGATCAGCGCGAAATGGCCCTTGCCGCTGGCGGCCAGCGCCTGCGCCGCGCGCAGCGCGCCGACCACGCCGGAGGTTTCGTTGGCGTGCTGGGCGCCGGAAATGAAGACGGCGGGGCCGGGGCCGCGCAGGTAGGTGCCCAGCACCGGCCGGCCCTGGCGCGAGGTGGCCTGGAACGTGTCGCCGCCCAGGGCCGCCATGCAGCCGGCGATCTGCGCCGCCGACAGCGGCTCGCGCGCCTGCGCCAGCGGGAAGCCGGGCACGGCGGGCGTGACCGGCGATATGGGCGTGAAGGCTTCGACCGAGATGCGCACGTGCGCGGCGCCGTCGTGGCGGCGCACGTCGGGGATGATCTGGCCGGGCTGCAGGCCGCGGTCGCCGGGCGGACGGCCGGAATGCTGCTGGAAGTGTTCCAGCAGCGAGAAGTACAGGTCCTCGTGCAGCGCCTCGTAGGTGCTGACGATTTCCTCGTCGACCGGCAGCGCGAAGTCGATGCCGGGCAGGTCGACGCGGATCTCCAGGCGCTCGAAATACGGTTCGTGAGCGCCCCAGGCATGGTTGCGCACCGCGTCCATGGCGGCGCGGAACGCCAGTTGGTATTCGGTGGCCTGGGCCGCGTCGACGCGGGTCTCGCCGGCGGCGTCGCGCACCCGCAGCCAGCCGGTGGGCGACAGCTCGGCCACGCCGTCCGGCGCGTGGCCGAGCTGGTTGGGCGCGAACACGCGCGACCGGATCTCGCGGCCATCGGCGTAGCGCAGGTCGACGTCATAGTGCAGATCGGACGCGCCGGGCTGCAGGCTCACGCGCACGCCGTTCAGCAGGGCGACCAGCGGATAGGCCTCCAGCGTGAAGCGCTTGGCCTGGGCGTGTTCGTGCAGGGGATAGCGAATCTCGGCGGCGACCAGGCCGTCGCGCTCGACCTCTTCCAGGAAGTAATGCAGCAGCGGCTTGTAGGCGCTGCGAAAGCGCGCCTGCACGCCGGCCTGGGCCAGGCGGGCCTCGGCGGCGCGGCGCGCCTGGGCGTCCTCGAACAGCCAGCCCTCGAGGTGCGCGCCGCGCCAGGCCGGCGCCATGTAGGCGTGGGTCCAGGCGTCCAGCGTGCGGTCGAATGTTTTGTCCAGCAATGACATGCGTGTGTTCCTTGGAGGCCTAGGCCTTGCCGGTGGGATCGAGGCGGTCGCGCAGCCAGTCGCCCAGCAGGTTCAGGCCCAGCACCGTCAGCATGATGGCCAGACCGGGGAAGACGCTGACCCACCATGCGGTCTGCATGTAGGTGCGGCCGTCGGCAAGCATACCGCCCCAGCTCGGGATCATGGGATCCACGCCCAGGCCCAGGAAGGTCAGGCTGCTTTCCAGCAGGATGTTGTTGGCGACGTTCAGCGTCATCAGGATGACCAGCGGGCCCAGCAGGTTGGGCACGATGTGGTGGCGGATCATGGCCAGGTCGCGCACGCCGAAGGCGCGCGCGGCCAGCACGAACTCGCGTTCGCGCAGCGCCAGCACCTGGGCGCGGACCAGCCGCGCGTACTGCACCCACTGCGAGATGATCATGAAGAAGATCACGTTGAACAGGCCGCCGCCCAGGATGGCGATGAAGGTGATGGCCACCAGGATGAAGGGCAGCGCCAGCTGCACGTCGGCGAAGCGCATCACGATCATGTCCCAGAAGCCACGGTAGTAGCCGGAGATCAGGCCCATGACGATGCCCAGCAGCGCGCCGCCCAGCACCGAGGCGAAGCCGACCAGCAGCGAGATCTTGCCGCCGACGATGACGCGGGCGAGCACGTCGCGGCCCAGCGGGTCGGTGCCGAAGGGGTGGGCCACGCTGGCGAAGGGCGCGGTCAGGCGGGCGGCCAGGTCCATGGACTCGCCGCCGTCGGGGAACAGCCAGCCCGAGGCCAGCACCAGGAGGATCATGACGCCGGTCAGGCAGGCGCCCAGCACGAACTCCAGCGAGCGGTAGCGGCTGCGCGGCTTGGCGGCCTTGGGGGCGGCGGTGGTGGTAGAGGTCTGCATGGGGTTCAGCGCGTGCGGATACGGGGATCGACGATGCCGTAGGCGATGTCGACGATCAGGTTGACCAGGACGATGACGGCGGCCAGCACGGTGACCGTGCCTTGCAGCACCGGATAGTCGCGGCCGGAGATGGCGTCGAACGCCAGCGTGCCCAGGCCGGGCCAGTTGAACACCATCTCGATGACCACGATGCCGCCGATCAGGCCGCCGAACTGCAGGCCCAGGTAGGTGATGAGCGGAATGGCGCAGTTGCGCAGCGCGTGCTTGTACAGCACCACGCGTTCCTTCAGGCCCTTGCTGCGGGCGACCATGATGTACTGCGCCGACAACGTTTCCAGCATGGTGGTGCGCACCAGGCGGATGTTGGTGGCGCTGAGGATGATGGCCATGGTCAGCGACGGCAGCACCAGGCTGGCCGGGCCGCTCCAGCCCGAGGGCGGCAGCAGCGGGAAGGTGATGGACAGCAGCAGCACCAGCATCAGCGCCAGCCAGAAGTTGGGGAACGACAGACCCACCAGCGACAGGATGCGGATGGCCTGGTCGGTGGGCTTGCCGCGCTTGATGGCGGCCTGGATGCCCAGCGGCAGCGAGATCAGGATCGAGGCGATCAGCGAGCTGAAGGCCAGCATCAGCGTGGCGGGCAGCGCGTCGCCGATCAGCTTGGCGACTGGGGTGCCGCCCATGAAGCTGCGGCCGAAGTCGCCGTGCAGCAGGCCCTGCATGTAGGACAGGTACTGTTCGTGGAACGGGCGGTTCAGGCCCAGCGCCTGGCGGATGTTGGCCAGGTCTTGCTCGGTGACGCTGCCCGAGCCCTGGCTGAGCATCAGCGCGGGGTCGCCGGTCAGGCGCACGGCATAGGAAACGAGCAGCGTGACGGCCACGATCACGAAGACCGCCTGCAGCACGCGTTTGATGAGAAATCCGGTCATAAGGCGCCGCCCCGGCTTGCGCCGGGGCGGGTCGGTGGGGTTAATGCTTCAAGTCAGCGCCAGGGCGGCGCTCAGTCAACCGAGGCGTCTAGGAAGCGGAAGCGGATGTCGCCGGGCACTTCCAGGTTCTTGACGCGCTTGTTCACGCCCACGATGGTGTTCAGGCTGTACAGCGGCAGCTCCAGGGCCTGGTCGGCCACGTAGCCGGCGATTTCCTGCAGCATGGCTTCGCGCTTCTTCACGTCGTAGACGGTGCGCTGGGCTTCCAGCATGGCGTTGAGCTTGGCGTCGTTGTCGTACGGGTTCCACTTCTGGCCCGTGTGGTACATCAGGTAGGCCGTGTTGTCGTAGTCGTAGGTCCAGCCGCCCCACTGGTTCTGCCACATCTCGCCGGTCTTGCCGCCGGGGATGATGTCGTTGAGCAGCACGCCGGTCTCATACGGCTTGATGGTGGCGCGCACGCCCACGGCCTGCAGGTAGCCCGACACGGCCTGGGCCACTTCGCGGAAGTTCGAGTCGCTGCCGCGCACGTCGATCTGCACGGTGGCGCCGGGCTTGACGCCGGCGGCGGCCAGTAGCTTCTTGGCTTCGGCGGGGTTGAAGGGCAGGGGCTTCTGCTCGGGGTTGTAGCCGAACGACTGCGGGCCCTGGAAGCTGGCGATGGTCTTGGCCTGGCCCAGCAGCAGCTGCTTGACGATGGCGTCGCGGTCCACGGCCATGATCAGCGCGCGGCGCACGTCGCGGTTGGTGGTGATGCCGTTCTTGGTGTTGTAGCGCAGGGCGAAGGCCACCGGTCCGCCGGTCGAGATGACGTCGGCGTTGCCGGACTTCTTCACGGTCTCGATCAGGCCCAGCGGGATCAGCGTGGCGATGTCGACGCGGCCGGCCTGCAGCTCGGCGACCTGGGTGCCGGGCTCGCCGATGAAGCGGTAGACCACCTTGTCCAGCTTGGGCTTGCCGCCCCAGTATTCGTCGTTGCGCGCCAGGGTCACGTTGACCTTGGGCTGGTAGCTCTCGAACTTGAACGGACCGGTGCCGACCGGGTGGGTGTTGAAGTTGTCCTCGCCCTTTTCCTGGATGTACTTGGGCGGCACGATCATGGCGCCGTAGCCGGCCAGCTTGGTCAGCAGCACCGGGTCCGGCTGCTTGAGGATGAAGTCGACGGTGTTCTCGTCCACGACCTTCACTTCGCCGATCGAGTCGTAGTTGGACTTCTGCGGACCCTTGGCGCCTTCCGCGCCCAGCAGGCGGTCGAAGGTGAACTTCACGGCATCGGCGTTGAAGGGCTCGCCGTTATGGAACTTGACGCCCTGGCGCAGCGTGAAGCGCAGGCGCTTGTTGTCGTCCAGGTATTCCCACTTGGTGGCCAGGCCGGGCTGCAGCTTCAGGTCGGCGCCGCGCATGGTCAGGCCGTCGTACAGGTTGCTGCCCACCGAGCCCCAGAAGGTCACGAAGGTGTCGATCGGGTCCCAGCTGCCCGGATCCTGGTTGATGGCCACGTTGAGCGTGCCGGCGGCGTGCGCGGCGGGCAGGGCGGCGCCCAGGGCCAGGGCCAGCGCGGTGGCGGAGAAGGTCTTGCTGAGGAAATGCATGGTCGCCTCCAGGGACGGGGAATGTGCTGACGTAAGGGAATCAGGCCGCGCGGGCGACCAGGTGGCCGGGCGCGAACTCGGCCAGGGGAATGATGGCCGGCTCGTCGCCGACGCGGCGCACCGGGCTGGGGATCTCGCCTTCGATCAGCGAGGTGTCGATGTGGCGGCCCGGCTCGGCCACCGGCACGGCGGCCAGCAGCTTGCGGGTGTAGGCGTGCTGCGGCGATTCGAAGATCTGGCGGCGCGTGCCCAGTTCCACGATCTGGCCCAGGTACAGCACCGCCACGCGGTGGCTGACCTTTTCCACCACCGCCATGTCGTGGGTGATGAACAGGTAGGACAGGCCGCGGTCCTTCTGCAGGTCCATCAGCAGGTTCAGGATCTGCGCCTGGATCGACACGTCCAGCGCCGACACCGATTCGTCGGCGATGATGAGCTTGGGGTTGCTGGCCAGCGCGCGCGCGATGCAGACGCGCTGGCGCTGGCCGCCCGAGAATTCATGCGGATAGCGGGCGGCGTGCTCGGGCTTCAGGCCCACCTGTTCCAGCAGCTCGCCGACGCGGCGCGCGATGGCGGCCTCGTCCGACAGCAGGCCGTGCGTGCGGATCGGCTCGGC
Source organism: Achromobacter sp. Marseille-Q0513 (assembly GCF_018195695.1). Classification (NCBI taxonomy): domain Bacteria; kingdom Pseudomonadati; phylum Pseudomonadota; class Betaproteobacteria; order Burkholderiales; family Alcaligenaceae; genus Achromobacter; species Achromobacter sp. Marseille-Q0513. The sequence goes on from NZ_JAGTJY010000171.1 coordinate 11,455, forward strand.
GATGCTGAAGGCCACGGTCTTGCGCGGGTCCAGCGAGGCGTAGGGATCCTGGAAGATGTACTGGATCTCCTGGCGCAGCCGCTGGCGGCCGGCGCTGTCCATCGAGAAGATGTCCTGGCCGTTGTAGCGCACCGCGCCGCCGGTGGGCGCGATCAGCTGCTGCAGGGTCTTGCCGATGGTGGACTTGCCGCTGCCCGATTCGCCCACCAGCGCCAGCGTCTCGCCCGGATAGACGTCGAAGCTGACTTCCTCGACGGCGTGCACGCGGTGCGTGACGCGGCCGAACAGGTTGTGGCCCACGTCAAAGCGCGTGGTCAGCTTTTCCACGCGCAGCACCGGCTCGTCGTAGCGGGCGGTGTCCTGGTCGCGGGTCTCGCCCACTTCGCGCAGCTCGCCGTCCTCCAGCACGGTCTGCGGCGTGCGCAGCGGCAGGTCGCGGCCGGTCAGGCTGCCCAGGCGCGGCACGGCGGCCAGCAGGGCGCGGGTATAGGGGTGCTTGGGCGCGCGGAAGATTTCTTCCACCGTGCCCTGTTCGACCTTCTTGCCGCGCAGCATCACCACCACGTCGTCGGCCATCTCGGCCACCACGCCCATGTCATGGGTGATGAAGATCACGGCGGTGCCCAGGTCGCGCTGCAGGGCGCGCACGGTGTTCAGGATCTGCGCCTGGATGGTGACGTCCAGCGCGGTGGTCGGCTCGTCGGCGATCAACAGGCGCGGCTGGCAGGACAGGGCCATGGCGATCATCACGCGCTGGCGCATGCCGCCGGACAGTTGGTGCGGATAGCGGTCCAGCAACGCCTCGGCGTCGGGCAGGCGCACTTTTTCCAGCAGCGCGCGAGCGGCCTTGCGGGCGGCGCCGCGCGAGAGCTGCTGGTGCAGCATGATGGCCTCGATGATCTGGTCGCCGACCGTGAACACCGGGTTCAGCGAGGTCATCGGCTCCTGGAAGATCATGGCGATGTCGTTGCCGCGAATCGCGCGCATGCGCTCCTCGGACGCCTGCGCCAGGTCGATTTCCTGGCCGGCGCTGTCGCGGAACAGGATCTGGCCCGAGGCGATGCGGCCGCTGGTGTAGTCGGTCAGCCGCATGATGGCCATGGACGTGACCGACTTGCCCGAGCCGGACTCGCCGACGATGGCCAGCGTCTTGCCGGGACGCACGTCGAAGTCCAGGTTCTCGACCGCGCGGAACACGCCGTTGTCGGTATTGAAGTCGACCGATACGCCGCGCACGGACAGCAGCGGGGCGGCAGGGGAGGCAGTGGAGCTAGACAACGTGGAATCTCACAGCGAGGTGGCGGCGCGCGCGGCCTGGTCGTACAGGCCGGAAAGCGCGCGCAGGGTGTTGGCCAGCTGATGGCTGGCCTCGTCCGCGGCGGGCGAATCGATGTAGGGCTTGACCAGGCATTGCTCGCGCACCTCGGCATAGCGCCGGATCCCCGCGGCGCCTTCGTCGGTGGTGGAATAGATCACTTCCTTGCCGGTCTTGACGCCGCGCACCACGCCCAGCCGCTCCAGCTTCTTGAGCGAGTAGTTCACCAGGTGCGTGTCTTCGACATTGAGCGTGAAGCAGATGTCGGCCAGCTTCTTGCCGCGGCCGCGATGGAACACGTGGTTCAGGACCAGGATGTCCAGCGAGGTCAGCTCGGGCAGGCCGGCACAGGCCATGCAACGCACCATCCAGCGGTTGAAGGCGTGCGAGGCGATGATCAGGCCGAACTCCACCTCGGACAGCTCGGGGGAGGAAGAAGCGAGATGGGAGGAGGAAACGATGGCGTCCCGGCGGGAAGCAGGCATGGGGTACGGCGGACAACAAGGGATCAATGACAAAACGTTAGCGAATTATTAACGATTCGTTGCTGTCAGGGCATTCGGGATTACCCGGCTTCAGGGCTATGCGGCGCCCGGTCGGCTCATGCCGGCGCCGCCGTTGTGTCCGTCCATCTCCCGTCTTCCCACGCGAGCCGATGCGTGGGCCGCAGCGCCGCCAGGAAGGCCGCGTCGTGCGAGGCCACCGCCAGCGCGCCGGGATAGCCGGACAGCGCCGCCTCCAGCGCCTGCACCGATGCCAGGTCCAGATGATTGGTGGGTTCGTCCAGCAGCAGGAGTTGCGCCGGCTCCTGCCGCCACAGCGCGCAGGCCAGCGCCGCCTTGATCCTCTCGCCGCCGCTGAGGCGGGCCGCCGGCGCGTCCACCTGGGCGGGGCCCAGGCCCAGCAGGGCAAGCCGGCTGCGCAATTCGCCCGG
>NZ_JAGTJY010000172.1:0-13502 GCF_018195695.1 Achromobacter sp. Marseille-Q0513
CGGGCGCCAGCACGCTGACCCTGCAGGCCACCGCCAGCGCGGACAGCGGCGCCTACGCGGGCTGCAGCGTCGACATCCTGCTGTCCGGCGTGCTGACCCCGGCGTTCTCGGCGTCCACCCGGCTGGACTTCCTGTTCGTCAGCCAAGGGGCCGGCCAAAGCGCCGCCATCAGCGCCTACGACGGCGCCAGCCGCGTCGCCACGGTGCCGGCCTGGAGCGTGACGCCGGATGACACCACCTGCTACCAGGTAGTGCAGACCGTGCAGCAGGGCGCGTCGCGGGGCGCGGACGCGGCCTCGCTGGTGCTGGCGGCCGACGCCTCCAGCGAGGACGGCGCCTACAACGGCATGAGCCTGCGCCTGGCCGGCGGCCAGAGCGGCATCATCTACGGCTACGACGGCGCCAGCCGCAAGGCCACGCTGCAGGCGCCATGGAGCAGCGCGCCGCCCGCGACGGGCGACTACGCCGTGGTGCAGGTGCTGACGCAGGGCACGGCGCGCGCCGGCTCGACCAGCACGCTGGCGCTGGACGCGGCGGCCTCGTCCGAGGACGACGCCTACAAGGGCATGACCCTGGAACTGCTGCCCACCCCCGCCGCCGACGCCCGCCGGGGCGAGATCAAGCAGCAACTGCTGGCGCTGGCCCAGGGCATCGACCACACCGCCCAGGCGGTGGTCAGCTACGACGCCATGCAGCAGGGCAACGCCATGCAGGGCCTGGCCGACCTGCTGGGCACCAGCGCCGAGCGCCTGACCGCGCTGATCCCGGCGGCCACGCAGGCGACCAGCCTGGACGACTACCTGGCCGACCTGCTGACCCCGCTGGTCGACGGACAGGTTCCCGCCCGCCTGCCGCCCTTCATCGCCAGCCTGGCGCGCGGCGTGGTGGCCTTCGACGCGCTGGCCTTCAACGCCGCCGAGATCCTCGCCGTGGCCGCCATTCCGCAGGCCTTCGGGATCAGCGACCCGCGCCATCTGTCGCTGGCGGACCTGCAGACCTTCACGCTCTTCAAGGAACTGGTCAGGCAGTTCGACAACAAGAGCGCCGGCCTCATCGATTACCTGCGTCGTCCGCCCGACACCACGCTGCCCGGTCCGACCACGCTGGCGCTGTCCGCGCTCAGCCACTGGCCGCCGGCGCAGATCGCCACGCTGGAACGGCGCTTCTGGCCGACGCAGCCGGCCCCCATGGGGCCGGGCACGGTGCGCGGCCTGACCCGCCTGGCCGCCTGCTTCGCCATCGGCGCGTCCACCGGGCTGGAGATCGCGACGCTGCTGCGCATCGACGGCCTGGGTTACCTGCCGGCCACCGACGCCAAGGGCGTGATCCCGGCCAACTGGCGCATCTACACCGACATCGCCAGCGCCGCCCAGGCCGCCGTCAATGCCAAGTTCGGCGACGCCGATTTCGCCTGCGCCGGCGACGGCGTGTGCCAGAGCGTGAGCCAGCAGCGTCGCGACGCGCTGCTCGGCTACACCATCTGGCTGCTGGGCCAGGCCTTGCCGGAAATCGACTCGCCCGACACGCTGTACCAGTACCTGCTGATCGATGTGGAAATGGGCGGCTGCGACACCACTTCCTATATCGCCCAGGCCATCGCCGCGATCCAGCTCTACATGCAGCGCTGCCGCCTGATGCTGGAGCCGGGCGTGACCGACCTGTCCAATATCCCCGAGGTCTGGTGGGAATGGATGTCGGCCTACCGCGTCTGGGAAGCCAACCGCAAGATCTTCCTGTACCCGGAGAACTACCTTGAGCCGGCGCTGCGCAGCAAGCAGACGCCGCAGTTCCAGGACCTGGTCGACGCCCTGATGCAGACCGACATTTCGGAACGGTCGGTATCGCAGGCCTACCAGGCCTACTTCCAGGGCGTGAACGCCGTGGGCGGCCTGATCAACGCCTCGGCCTACTCGTGCCGGCTGCAGCGGCCCGGCACCTCGGTGGTGCAGAGCCAGGGCACGGCCACGGGCGGCGGCGCCCAGTCGATCACGCTGGCCTCGGGCGCTTCGCCGTACTTCGGCGCCTATACCGGCATGCGCATCAGCCTGACCGCCGGCACCGGCGCGGGCCAGGTCAACATGGTCACCAGTTACGATGGCGCGGGCGAGGCCTCCGTGGCGCAGCCCTGGACGACGGTGCCCGACAAGACCACCGTCTATGTCATCACCGGCCGGGCGACGCTGGAAAAACTGTTCCTGGCCGCGCGCAGCAATACCGAGCCGGCGGTGTACTACACGCGCAGCCATGACCCAGTCAACGGCTGGACGCCGTGGATGCAGGCCAAGATCAGCATCGCCGCGCCCTACGTCACGCCGATCTACGCCTTCAACCGGCTCAACCTGTTCTGGGCCGAGCAGCAGCTGGTGGAGGGCTCGCGCATCTCGTCCAAGGACGGCAATGCCAATTCCACCACCATCACCGACGTGTCGGCCAGCCTGAAATTCTCGTTCCAGGACAGCAGCGGCTGGCTGCCGCCGCAGACGATGGCCAGCAACATCGTCGTGACCTACAACGAGGCCTACAAGCTCGACCCCTATGTGGCCAAGGTGATGTCGGGCTACGCGCCCAGCTTCGATCCGAACCTGATCTTCTGGCAGAAGCCCTACCCGCTGTTCGTGCCGGCCAACAAGTACACCCAGCCCCAGGCCCATCCCAGCGGCGAACAGATCTTCCTGAACTACGGCTTTGGCGTGCTGTTCTCGCAGGGCGGCTCCCTGCCCACGGTGAGCCCGCCCATCACGGCCATGCCGGCCAACCAGTTCCAGATCGAGTCGAACACCTATTCCATGGTGCAGCGCTTCAACAACATGGTGGGCGCGCCGATCCAGTACGTCAGCGGCTACCTGCCGTTCCAGCAGAGCTTCACGCTCAACGGCGGCATGGTGCAGAGCCAGCTCAACACCGCGCTGATCAACAACCCGCAGGGCGCGCCCAATGTGTTCCCGCAGCCCTACGTGCCGGCCCTGGCGCGCGCCGCCGGCAAGTTCGGCGTGAGCAACTCCGGCACCTGGAACCTGCTGGTGGACAACTACCAGTCGGACGACTATCCCGAGGCCCCGCTGCCCACCACGGCCTGCGACGTCGCGCTGCTCAACACCATCACGGGCAAGACCGCCAGCGTGGTCACGGTCAAGAACAACCCCGGCGCCTATCTGTTCGACAACGGCGACGAAGCCTTCGTGGTGCGCGCCGGCGACGCCGGCCTGCAGCCCATCTCGGACGTGGTGCTGGCCCAGGCCACCAACGTGCCCTTCCCCACCGACGAGTTCTACCTGCAGACCCAGGCCTACACGGAAACCCGGCCCGCGCCGGCGCTGAACAGCCTGCGCTTCGCCTTCGACCGCATCACCACCACGGTTTTCCGAAGCCTGGCGCAGCGCCTGATGCTGGGCGGCATTCCGGAGCTGCTGACGCTGGAATCGCAGCTCACGCCCGAGCTGCCGTTCAGCCGCCTGGGCCCCAGCGCCACCAACGTGATCGCGCCGCCTTCCGACCGGCTGGATTTCCATGGCGCCTATGGCCTGTACTTCTGGGAGATCTTCTTCCACGCGCCCTTCCTGGTGGCGGACAGCCTGAGCAACAACCAGCGCTACGCCGAGGCCAAGGACTGGTACGAGTACATCTTCAACCCCACCCAGCAGCCGGAAGGCGACAGCGGCGCGGACGCCAAGCGCTACTGGCGCTTCCTGCCGCTGCGGGACATGACGATACAGAGCCTGACCCAGATCCTGACCGATCCGGCGCAGATCGCCGCCTACAACAACGATCCGTTCGACCCGGATGCCATCGCGCGGCTGCGCACCACGGCCTATGCCAAGGCCGTGGTCATGAAGTACATCCGCAACCTGCTGGCCTGGGGCGACTTCCTCTACGCCCAGGACACGCGGGAATCCATCAACCAGGCCACCAACCTCTATGTGCTGGCCAACCAGCTGCTGGGGCCGCGCCCGGTGGAGGTCGGCGCCTGCTCGGCGCCGGCGCCGATGAGCTTCAACGACATCAAGCAGGAGTACAACAACCGCAGCATCACCACCGGCGCCGTCGCCGCCGCCACGGCCAATACCCTGACACTGGCCGCCACCGCCTCGTCGGTGCCCGACGCCTATGCCGGCTACTACGTGTCCATCACCTCGGGCAAGGGCGCCAACCAGAGCCGCTACATCACCGGCTACGACGCGGCCAACAAGCGCCTGACGGTGGAGATCGGCTGGAACCCTGTGCCCGACACGAGTTCCCAATACCGCGTCTACGCCAACGGCATTCCTGAGTTCCTGATCCGCCTGGAAAACACGCCGATGGCGCTGCCCCCCGCCGTGCAGGGCGCCCAACCCGGCTACGTCGGCTACAGCGACGTGCCGTTCAACGACATCAACAGCTATTTCTGCATCCCCGAGAACAACGAACTGACCGCCTATTGGGACCTGGTCGACGACCGGCTCTTCAAGATCCGGCACTGCATGAACCTCGCCGGCCAGGTGCGCACGCTGGCCCTGTTCGCCCCGCCGATCAATCCGCGCGAGCTGATCCAGGCGGCGCGCGCCAACGGCGGCTCGCCCGGGCTGGCCGCGCCTTTCTCGGTGCCCATCCCGTACTACCGCTTCGCCTCGCTGATCGAGCGCGCCAAGGGGTTGACCGCCGCGGTCTGCCAGCTGGGCGGGCAACTGCTGTCCACGCTGGAAAAGCGCGATGGCGAGGCGCTCGCGCTGCTGCGCAACTCCCAGGAGAAGACGCTGCTGCAGATGAGCACGCTGATCAAGCAGCAGCAGGTGGAGGAAGCCAAGCAGGGCGGACTGGCGCTGAACCAGAGCCTGCAGAGCGCGCAGAAGCGGCAGTCCTGGTACAAGGACCAGATCGACAAGGGCCTGTCGTCCAACGAAATCCAGAACATCGTCTACATGACGCTGGCCACGGTGTTCAACACCTCGGCCACCGCCGTGCGCACCATGGCCTCGATCGGCTATGCCGTGCCGCAGGTCGGCTCGCCCTTCGCCATGACCTACGGCGGGGCGCAGCTCGGCGCCTCGCTCACGGCGGCGTCGGGCGTGCTGGACGGACTGGGCATCCTGGCCAACTTCGGCGCCCAGCTCAACCTGACCATGGCGCAGTACCGGCGGCGCGAAAGCGAGTGGCAGCTGCAATCCGACCTGGCCGGCTACGACGTGGCGCAGATCCAGTATCAGATCGCCGCCAACGCCGCCCAGCAGAAGATCACCGCGCGCGACCTGGAGGTGCAGCAGACCACGCTGGCGCAGAACGAGGCCATGGACGCCTTCCTGAAGAACAAGTTCAGCAGCGAAGAGCTGTACCAGTGGATGGCGACCCGGCTGTCGGTGCTGTACTTCCAGACCTACCAGCTGGCGCTGGATCTGTCGCGCTCGGTACAGCGCGCCTACCAGTACGAGCTCAACAGCGACACCAGCTTCGTCAACTTCGGCTACTGGGATGGCGGACGCCGCGGCCTGCTGGCCGGCGAAGGCCTGATGCTGGCGCTCAACCAGATGGAAAAGGCCTATCTGGACGGCAATGGCCGCACGCTGGAAATCGAGAAGACCGTGTCGCTGCTGCAGCTCAATCCGCGCGCCGTGCTCGACCTGATCGAGACCGGGGAATGCGTGTTCGAGTTGCCCGAGAAGCTGTTCAGCGACGACTTCCCCGGCCACTACCTGCGCAAGATCAAGACGGTGGCCGTGTCCATTCCCGCCGTCACCGGCCCCTACCAGAACCTGCACGGAACGCTGACCCAGCTGAGCAACCAGGTCATCGTCAAGCCCGACCTGAACGCGATCAACTATCTGCTGGGCGCCAGCGAAGCCAGCATGCCGGACAGCTCGGTGTTGCGCAGCAACTGGTGGGCCAACCAGAGCATCGCGCTGTCGCGCGGGCTGGCCGACAACGGCATGTTCGAGGGCTCGGCCGCCGACGACCGCTACCTGCCCTTCGAAGGCACGGGCGCGGTCTCTTCCTGGCGCCTGAGCCTGCCCCGGCCGTCGAACCGCTTCGACTTCCGCAGCATCACCGACGTGGTGCTGCAGCTGCGCTACACCGCCATCGACGGCGGCGCCAAGCTGCGCCAGGACGTCACGCGGCTGCCCGCCATGCGCGGCTATGCCGGCACCGATTTCTACGCGCTGGCGCAGCGCTATTCCAACGACTGGTTCCAGTTCCTGCAGCAGCCGGCGCCCGGCGCGCGCCAGACGCTGTCCTTCACGCTGGCAGACCTGGTGCCGGATCACGTCAACCGGCCCGTGCTGACCGGCATCTACCTGCAGGTGGTGACGCCGGCCGGCGTGGACGCATCGTCCAACGCGCCCTACATCCAGGTGCAGCTGGGCCAGCTCAAGCCCGTCCCGATCGCCATCGACCGCCAGGGACGCGGCACGCATTTCTTCCAGGCCGTGCCGCGCATGAGCGACGCGGCCGGACCCGCCAGCATTGCGTTCGACCTGGCCGCCACGCCCGCGTCGCTGAAGACGCGGACCGATCCACAGCGGCTGGATCCGGCGGTGCTGCAGAACCTGGTGCTGATCCTGTTCTACGAAGGAGAGATCCGCTGGTCATGAAGACCGGCGGCCGGCGCGACGAGAAGGAGGTGAACACCGGCGGTGCATGGCGGACGGCAGCGGGCCGTCCGCGCTTGGAAGGTCCCGGCCCCGGCCCGGGGCCTCGCGCGTCCCCCTATTCCACAACGCAAGGAGAATGACATGGCAGATCCGTGGTGGCTACCCGGTTGCAAGAACAACATCGCCAAGATCCCTGGCGCGAAGATGTGCTCGGACCAGCACTGCACCGACGCCCAGAACCAGGGGCACATGGTGTGCTATTGCTGCGATCCGTTCCAGAACGGCTGCTCCGGCCAGCAGGCGCCGGCCAATTGCGGCGATCCCTGGCCGACCAAGTGCTGCTCCTATACGGCGGAAAGCCCCTTCATCGTGTTCCAGCCCTCCGGCAACTGCTACTGTTGTTGCGGCTGCCTGGCCTATGACACCAGCATCGCCGTGGCGCTGGGCGAGACCCGCGCGATCCAGGACATCCGGGTGGGCGACCCGGTCTATGTCGCCATGGACGCCGACCTGAAGACCTGGCAGCAGATCCCGATCCGCTTCAGTTCGGGCACCGGCGGCGATTCCAACAGTTCCATGATCCAGGTGCGTTTCGGCGACTCCGACTCGCCTGAATCGGTCATTTCGACCCGCAACCAGCTGTTCCTGTTGCCGGGCAAGAAGCTCAAGCGCGCCTCGACGCTGGTGCCGGGCCAGGACCACCTGGTCCGCCCCGACGGCAGCACCGTGCCCGTGCTGGACCTGGTGTCCGGCAAGTTCAGCAAGGGCGTGCACATGATCTCCACCAGCAACGCCACCACCACCGACATGGCGGGGCACCTGATCATCGCCAACGGCGTGATCTGCGGCGACTATTCGCTGCAGCTGACCCATCTGGAGGAAGCCAAGCCCAGCCTGATGGCCGGCGGCAAGGAGGAACTGCCCGAGTTCGGCACCAAGGAATACGGCCTGCGCTACAAGCACCTGTTCGCCGACGCGTTCAAGGCGCACGTCGCCACCACCAAGCTGGACGTGGCCGCCGAGCACGCGGAAAGCGGTCCCGAGGGTTTCACGCCCTACGCGCTGGTTCGCTCGCTGTCGATCCCCGAGAACGCCACCGCCTTCCTGACGCTGGAACAGGCCCGCGACATCGAGGCCAACGCGCCGCGCGCGCCCATCCACTCGGGCGCGGGCAAGGACATCACCGCCTATCTGTTCAAGCTCTTCAAGGGCTTCTATCCCACCGTCCACTTCTACGTGGACGACACCACCGAACTGCCCAACGCCTATTCCTTCATCAACTACGACATCCCGGTCGTGGTGATCAACGGCGGGCTCATCCGCACCAATGTGGTCCAGTACGAATCGCTGGCCTTCGTCATCGCGCACCAGCTGGGCGTGCTGTTCGGCGGCTCGCCCAAGGGCGAGGACGGCTTCACCTGCAAGGGACAGGCGGACTACGCCGCGCTGGTGGCGATCTTCCCCTATGTCTGGTTCGGTTACTACTCGTCGCCGATGCTGCGGCCGGCGATCGAGCAGACGCGCGCGCTGTTCGAATTCATCGATCCGAAAAACCGCGACGGCCTGCCGGGCAATCACTGCAACCTCATCTCCATCGACTGCCGCCTGGCCGCGATGGAATCGGCGGTGAGCTTCATGCCGCTGCCGGAGTGCGCGGGCGGCCCGCCCACCGCGACGCTGGAAGTGACCGGCGCCGTGGCCGCGCCAACCACCGCCGGCGGCTACGCAGTCACCATCAGCTTCAACGAAAAGCTCGACGTGGAAACCGCGCAAGAGCTGGGCAACTACGGCTTCAACCCGCTGGCGCCGCTGACCAGCGCCAGCGTGCCCAGCACCGACTACACCACGGTGGTGGTGCTGGCGGACCTGCAGCCGGGAACGGAGTACGTCGTGAGCGTGCAGGACGTGCTGTCCAGCACCGGCCACCCGCTGGTGCGCGGCAGGAGCAGCGCGTCCTTCACCACGCCCAAGAAGGGTTCTTGATCGGCCGGCCGGCGCGGCGCGTCCCTTTGCCGGAGCGCGCCGCGCCGGACTTCACTACCAGCAGGAGCGATTCATGATTCAGTCATTGCTGCAAATGCGCGACACCACCCCCATGCCTGAGATGTGCGTCCGGCTCGGCGAAGTGCTGGGCATGGACAAGCCCGTGCCGATGCCGGTGCTGCTGCGCGCGATCGAGGACCCTGGCTTCGCCGCCGACCTCATCACCTCGCGCGGCCAGCCCGGCTTCCTGGCCGCGCTGTTCGACGACCGCCGCACCCGCGCCTATGCGCCCTCGGCCCTCGCGGCCGACGCGCCATCGGCGACGGCCCTGGCCGGCAAGGCCGCCGCCGCCATGCTGCGCTGGGGCAAGGCGGGCTTTTCCACCGTGGACGCGGAAACGCTGGAACGGCGCGAAAGCGCCTGCCTGGGATGCCCCAACCTGGCCGATCCCGCGAGCGCGGTACAGAAGATGGTGCTGGTGGGCGCCGTCACCGACAAGGTCGGCAGCCGGCTGGGCGGCAAGGTCTGCAACCTGTGCGGCTGCGTGGTCCACAAGAAGATCCGCCTGCCCACGGAGGCCTGCCCGGACACGCACCCGGTCAAGTCCGGCCTGACGCGCTGGGACGAGCCCATCCCCGCCGAGGCCCTGCCGGCCTGAGACGGGACGGACGGCGTCGTTGCGGCGGCGGCCTTGCGGCAGGCCGTCGCCGCAACGGTCCGCCGCCTCAGCCCGCCGCATCCTCGCGGATCATCTCGGCCGCCCGCTCCGCGATCATCACGGTCGGCGAATTGGTATTGCCCGAGGTGATCAGGGGCATGATCGAGGCGTCGGCGATGCGCAGCCCTTCCAGCCCGTGCACGCGCAGCCGCGCGTCCACCACCGCGCCCTGGTCCGGCCGCCGGCCCATCGCGCAGGTGCCGACCGGATGGAAGATGGTGGTGCCGATCTTGCCGGCCGCCTGGCGCAGCTCATCATCGCTGCGGTAGGCCGGACCGGGCAGCCATTCCTCGGGCCGGTAGCGGCTCAGCGCGGGCGAGGCCGCGATGCGCCGCGCCAGCCGTATCGAGTCGGCCGCCACCTTCAGGTCTTCGTCCGTGCTCAGGTAGTTGGGCTGGATCAGCGGCGCCGCCTGCGCATCGGCGCCCTGCGTGTGCACGCTGCCGCGCGACGTGGGCCGCAGGTTGCACACGCTGGCCGTGAAGGCATCGAAGCTGTGCAGCGGTTCGCCGAAGGCGCCCAGCGACAGCGGCTGCACGTGGAATTCCACGTTGGCGCGGGCCTGGCCTTCGTCCGAGCGGGCGAACAGGCCCAGCTGCGACGGCGCCATGCTCATCGGACCGCTGCGCTTGAGCAGGTATTCCAGGCCGATGCCGGCCTTGCCCCACCAGGTGGAGGCCAGCCGGTTCAGCGTCTTGACGCCTTGCACCTTGATGATGACGCGCAGCTGCAGATGGTCCTGCAGGTTCTCGCCCACGCCGGGCAGCGCGTGGCGGATATCGATGCCGGCCTCGCGCAGGCGCGCCGGCTCGCCCACGCCGGACAGTTCCAGCAGCTGGGGCGTATTGACCGCGCCGGCGGCCAGCACCACCTCGCGCCGCGCGCGCACGATCTCATCGCGGCCGTCGCGCCGCAGGCGCAGGCCGACGCAGCGATTGCCCTCGAACAGCAGTTCACGCGCGTGGGCGCCGGTCAGCACCTGCAGATTGGCGCGCTGGCGCACCGGCCGCAGGAAGGCCTTCGATGTGTTCCAGCGCCAGCCGCCGCGCTGGTTCACTTCGAAGTAGCCGCTGCCGAAGTTGTCGCCGCGATTGAAATCGTCCACCGGCGGGATGCCAGCCTGTTCCGCCGCCTGGGCGAAGGCTTCCAGGATGTCCCAGCGCAGCCGCTGCGACTCCCCCCGCCACTCGCCGCCCGCGCCATGATGCTCGGACGCGCCGCGATGGTGGTCCTCGCTGCGCTTGAACACGGGCAGCACCCGGTCCCAGCTCCAGGCCTCGTCGCCGCTCAGCGCGGCCCACTGGTCGTAGTCCTCGCGCTGGCCGCGCATGTAGATCATGCCGTTGATCGACGAGCAGCCCCCCAGCACGCGGCCGCGCGGATAGATCAGCGAGCGTCCGCCCAGGCCGGGCTCGCTGGCCGTGCGGTACATCCAGTCGGTGCGCGGGTTGCCGATGCAGTGCAGATAGCCGACGGGGATGTGGATCCAGTGATAGTTGTCGCGCCCGCCCGCCTCCAGCAGCAGCACCCGCGTCGCCAGATCGCGGCTCAGCCGGTTGGCCAGCACGCAGCCGGCCGACCCCGCGCCCACGATGATGTAGTCGTATGTCTCCATATGCGCTTCTTATGGTTGTTGCCCCGGTTTTGCAGGCCGGGAAAACCGCCCGGGCCTTGCCGCCCCGGGGGAGTTCGCTGTTTTGCCGTCACTTTCGCCCAGGCGTCCACGGCTGTCCAATGATTTGTTGAAAAGCGCTTCATAAGCATCTTTAATAAAGCTCAGCCCACTTTCCGGATCCGGCCATGGACCTGAAGCACATCCGCAGCTTTGCCGCCGTGGCGCGCGAAGGCAACCTGACGCGCGCCGCCGAGCACCTGCACCTGACCCAGCCCGCGCTCAGCCTGCAGCTCAAGAGCTTCCAGGAATCGCTGGACCTGACGCTGTTCTCGCGCAGCGCGCAGGGCCTGTCGCCCAACGCCGACGGCCGCGCGCTGCTGCCGCCGGCGCTGCGCGTGCTGGACGCGCTGGACGATTTCCAGCGCGCCATCGCCACGCTGCGCGACACGCTGCAGGGGGAATTGCGGCTGGGCACCATCCTCGATCCGGAGTTCCTGCGCCTGGGCGCCGCCTTGCAGCATCTGATGGCGCGCTATCCCAAGCTGCGGCCCATGCTGCGCCACGGCATGTCCGGCTCGGCGGCGCGGCTGGTGCGCGCGGGCGAGCTGGACGCGGGTTACTTCCTTGGCCCGCTGGACGCGCCGCGCGCCCAGCCCCCGCTGCACGCGCAGCCGCTGGCGGCCTTCTCCTATTACGTGGTCGCGCCCAAGGGCTGGGGCCAGATGGTCAGCGGCCGGGGCTGGAAGGAGATCGCCGCCCTGCCCTGGATCTGGACGCCGCCAGACTCGGTCCACCATCGCCTGCTGGCGCGCAAGTTCGCCGAGCTGGATGCCGTGCCCAACGCGGTGGCCGAGGTCGACCAGGAGGCCTCCATGCTGGATCTGGTGCGCTCGGGCGTGGGCCTGTCGCTGGCGCGCGACTCGCTGGCCCTGCGCGAATCGCAGACGCACGGCCTGCTGCTGGTGCAGGGGCTGGAGATCCGCACAGAACTGTCCTTCGTCTGCCTGGCCTCGCGCAGCGAGGAACCGCTGGTGGCGGCCGCCTTCGACGCGGTGCGCGCGGCCTTCTCCTGATACGGCCGCCGCGCGTCTGCACGCAGCGGACAGCGCGCGCGCTATCCGGACAGTCGGCATGACGCCGCGTAAATAAACACGCAATACCGGCATTGCGCGGATAGCAGGCGCAGGTCCCGGCTATGTCTGCGCGCCCCCTCGGCCACACCATGCGTCTCAATGAAACCGCGGCGCCAGGCGCAAGCGCCCGCCGCGAACGAGGCCAACTGCAAAGGGGAAATCGCATGAAGGATCTGGAAGGCAAGGTCGCCATCGTCACCGGCGGCGCCACCCTGATCGGCGCGGGCGTGGTGCGCGCGCTGCGCGGCTACGGCGTGCGCGTCGCCGTGCTGGACGTGGACGGCGCGGGCGGCGAGAAGGTCTCCGCCGAAGACCCGCAAGGCTGCCGCGCCTGGCAGGTCGACATCACCGACGACGCGCGGCTGGAACAGTGCGTGGCCGAGGCTGCCAGGCACTTCGGCCGGCTGGACTTCCTGGTCAACCTGGCCGCCACCTACCTGGACGACGGCGCCGCATCGGGCCGCGCGGACTGGCTGCGCGCGCTGGACATCAACCTGGTCAGCGCGGTCATGGCCGCGCGCGCCGCGCGTCCACACCTGGTGGCGGCCGGCGGCGGCGCCATCGTCAACTTCACCAGCATCTCGGCCAAGGCCGCGCAGACCGGCCGCTGGCTCTATCCGGTGTCCAAGGCGGCGCTGGTCCAGCTCACCCGCAACATGGCGATGGACTACGCCGGCGACCGCATCCGCGTCAACTCGGTATCGCCGGGCTGGACCTGGTCGCGCGTGATGGACGAGATCACCGGCGGCGACCGCGCCAAGACCGACCGCGTGGCCGCCGACTATCACCTGCTCGGCCGCGTCGGCGATCCGCGCGAAGTGGCCGACGTGGTGGCCTTCCTGCTGTCGGGCCATGCCTCCTTCGTCACCGGCGCCGACTACGCGGTCGACGGCGGCTATTCGGCCATGGGTCCCGAGCAGGCCAAGCCCGCCATTCCGCGCCTGGCCGAGTAAGGCCCGCGCCATCCCTCGCCGCAATCCGGACATTCCATTCAGGAGAACTTGATGACTCGAATCGCAATCGTGGGCGGCGGCCAGGCGGGCATGCCGCTGGCCCTGGGCCTGCTGGACAAAGGCTATGACGTCACCGTGGCCACCAACCGCAAGCCCGACGAGGTGCGCGCCGGCCAGGTCATGTCCAGCCAGTGCATCTTCGACCCGGCGCTGCAGATCGAGCGCGACCTGGGCATCGACGAATGGGGCGATGCCTGTCCGCCGGTCCAGGGCATAGGCTTCGCCGTGCCGCATCCGGAGCAGGCCGGCGCCAAGGTCATCGACTGGGCCGCGCCGCTGGACCGCCCGGCCCAGGCCGTGGACCAGCGCCTGAAGATGCCGGTGTGGCTGGAGCGCTTCGCCGCCCGCGGCGGCAATCTGCTGATCCAGGACGTGGGCGTGGCCGAGCTGGAAGCGCTGGCGCAAAGCCACGACCTGGTCATCCTGGCCGCCGGGCAGGCCCGCGAACACCATGATGTCGCAGGGGCCGCTGAGCGTCAG
>NZ_JAGTJY010000173.1:0-13273 GCF_018195695.1 Achromobacter sp. Marseille-Q0513
GTCCACGCCCGCCCCCACCCTCAGCCACCTGGACGAAGCCGGCTAGGTCCGCATGGTCGACGTCATTGGCAAGGCGGACAGCGAGCGCGTCGCGGTCGCCGCGGCCAGCGTGCGCCTGAGCGCGGTGGCCTACGGCCTGCTGACCGCGCCCGGCCAGGGCAAGGGCGAAGTCCTCAACACCGCGCGCGTGGCCGCCATCCTGGCCGCCAAGCGCTGCGCCGAGCTGATCCCGCTGTGCCACAGCCTGCCGCTGTCCTTCGTGGGCGTGGAGTTCGCGCTGGACGACGACGCCCATCGCGTCGACATCCTGGCCACCTGCCGCACCAGCTACAAGACCGGCGTCGAAATGGAAGCCATGACGGCCTGCAGCGTCGCCGCGCTGACCATCTACGACATGTGCAAGGCGGCCGACAAGGGCATCGTGATCGAGCAAGTTCGCCTGAAGTACAAGGCGGGAGGAAAGAGCGGTGAGTGGCGCAACGATTGATCTGCTGTACTTCGCGCGCGTGGCCGAACTGGTCGGCAAGCGCGGCGAGGCCTGGCCGCTGGACGGCGAGTCCACCGGCGCGCAACTGCTGGCCGCGCTGGGCGAGCGCTATCCGCAGCTAGCTCCGGCCTCGCGCCTGAAGCTGGCCGTCAACCAGACCCACGCCAAGCCCACGGTCGTGATCCGCCCCGGCGACGAGGTCGCGGTGTTCGAGCCCGTCACGGGGGGCTAGGCATGAGCGCCCATGTGGTCCTTGTCCAGGAAGCCGATTTCGACGGCGCGGCCCTGACCGCCGAGTTGCGCGAGCAGGCCGGCGCGGGCGTCGGCGGCATCGTCACCTTCGTCGGCTACGTGCGCGACTACGCGCCCGATGCGCCGACCGAAACGCTGTTCCTCGAACACTATCCCGGCATGTGCGAGCGCGAGCTTGAAGACATCGCCGCCACGGCCCGCGCGCGCTGGAACCTGGCCGGCACCGTGATCGTGCACCGCGTCGGCGCGCTGTCGCGCAACGCCCAGATCGTGTTCGTGGCCGCCGCCAGCGCCCACCGCGGCGACGCCTTCCGTGGCTGCGAATACATCATCGACGCGCTCAAGACGCGCGCGCCCTTCTGGAAAAGCGAGACGCTGGCCGGCGGCAAGCGTTTCTGGGTCGAACAGCGCCAGGCCGACGAGGACCGCACGCGGTCCTGGGACGAGACCCCGGCCGGCAACAAGGACACGCCATGAAGCAAGCCCCCGCCGAACCCGTATCGCTGGCCTGCGCCGTGCTGACCGTCAGCGACACGCGCGGCCCCGGCGACGACACCTCCGGCAACCTGCTGGCGCAGAGTCTGGCCCAGGCTGGCCATCAATGCGTGCGCCGCGACATCGTCAAGGACGACATCTACCAGATCCGCCGCATCATCAGCGACTGGATCGCCGATCCCGCCGTGCAGGTCATCCTGACCTCGGGCGGCACGGGCTTCTCGCACAAGGACACCGTGCCCGAGGCCATCGGTCCGCTGCTGGACCGCGAGATCCCCGGTTTCGGCGAGCTGTTCCGCCAGCTGTCCTACGAAGAGATCGGCAGCTCGGCCCTGCAATCGCGGGCCCTGGCCGGCTACGCCAACCAGACGCTGCTGTTCTGCCTGCCCGGCTCCAACAACGCCTGCGAAACCGCCTGGACGCGCATCATCCGCGAACAGCTCGACAGCGGCCATCGCCCCTGCAATTTCGCCACGCACTTCAAGAATCGCGAAGACAACTGACCCCATGCTGGATTTCGATCACGCCCAGACCCTGCTGGCCAACGCCGCCGGCCCGCTAGACCGCGTCGAGGACGTCGCATTGGCCGACCTGGCCGGCCGCGTGCTGGCCCGCGACCTGACCGCGACCGTCGACATTCCCCCCGCCGACAACAGCGCGATGGACGGCTACGCGCTGCGCGCGGCCGACTGGAGCGACGCCGCGCGACTGCCGGTGCAGCAGCGCTGCTACGCCGGCGACACGCCCGAGCCGCTCAAGCCAGGGCACGCCATCCGCCTGTTCACCGGCAGCCTGATTCCCGAAGGCGCCGACGTGGTGGTCATGCAGGAAGATGCCGAGGAAGCCGACGGCCACGTGCGCATCTCGCGCGCGCCTGTCCTGGGCCAGCACATCCGCCTGCGCGGCGAGGACACCATGGCCGGCGCGCCGCTGCTGTCCGCCGGCACGGTGCTGGAAGCCGCGCACATCGCGCTGCTGGCCTCGCAAGGCATGGCCACGGCGCCGGCGCGCGCCCGCCTGCGCGTGGGCATCCTGACCACCGGCGACGAGCTGGTACCGCCCGGCGCCGCGCGCGCGCCCGAGCAGATCTACAACTCCAACGGCCCCATGCTGGCCGCGCTGGCGCGCGGCATGGGCGCCGAGCCGGTCCACGTGCTGCATGCGCGCGACACCGAGGCAGACCTGCTGGCCGCGTTCAAGACGCTGCTGGCCGATTGCGACCTGGTGCTGAGCGTGGGCGGCGTGTCGGTCGGCGAGCGCGACCTGGTCAAGCCCGCGCTGGCGACCCTGGGCGGCGAACTGTCGCTGTGGAAGGTGCGCATGAAGCCGGGCAAGCCCGTGGCCCTGGCGCAGATCGGCGGCAAGCCGGTGGTCAGCCTGCCGGGCAACCCCGTGTCGGCCTATGCCGTGTTCACGCTGCTGGTGACGCCGCTGGTGCGCCGCATGCAGGGCCGCGAAACGCTGTTCCCGCCGGTCAGCCTGCTGCCGCTGCGCACCGAGCGCACGCGCCAGGACAGCCGCGAGGAATTCCTGCGCGTGCAGCGCCGCGTGGCCGATGACGGCTCGGCCGAACTGGTGCCCTACGGCCACCAGGGGTCCGGCGTGATCAGCTCGCTGCCCTGGTCCACCGGACTGGCGCGCCTGCCGGCGGACACGCCGGTGCAGGACAAGGACCGCGTCCCCTACTACGACCTGCGTCACTGGCTGGCGTAGCGCTCGGCCCGCTCCAGCTCTTCCGGGGTGTTGACGTTCATGAAGGCCTCGGGCGTCTCGTCGAAGCGGGCTTCGGCCGCGCCCAGGCGCGACTGCCACAGCCCCACCCGGCGCTCGCCCGACGCCAGATACTCGCGCAATGCGGGCAGCAACGACACCCGCAGCGCCATGCAGGCCGGATGGCGCACGCCATCCGCGCTGGCATAGGCCAGCGGCGCGCCCGCCGCCAACGCCGCGCCGACCAGGCGCGCGGCCAGGTCTGACGGCAGGAACGGCGTATCGCAGGGCGCGACCACCAGCCATTGCGCGTCGCCGGCGGCAAGCATGCCCGCCGCCACGCCGGCCAGCGGCCCGGGCCAGTCCTCCAGCCCCGCCGCCTCGTCGCCGACGACCTCGCCGTAGCGCGCGTAGCTGTCCGCGTTGCGGTTGGCGCTGATGATCAACCTTCCCACCTGCGGCGCCAGCCGGCGCGCGGCATGCCCCGCCAGCGGCTCGCCCAGCAACTCGACCAGCCCCTTGTCACGTCCGCCCATGCGCGAACCCTGGCCGCCGGCCAGGACCAGGCCGGCGAGCGCCCGGCGGTCGGGCATGGCAGGATCAGCCACCGATGTAGCTCATTTCGATCTTGCGCGAGGAATCGGCCATGTTGCGCCCGCGCAGCTCGGAATAGTTGTCGCCGCGCGCCGCCCAGATGCCGGCGATGATGGCGGCCAGCTCGTCGTCGCTGGCGCCGTCGCGCAGCGGCGCGCGCAGGTCGTGGCCGTCGTGCGCGAACAGGCACAGGTACAGCTTGCCTTCGGGCGACAGGCGCGCCCGCGTACAGCCGCCGCAGAATGCCTGCGTCACGCTGGAGATCAGGCCGATCTCGCCGCCGCCGTCCAGGTAGCGCCAGCGTTCGGCCACGCGCCCCATGGCGTCCGCGGCGACGGGCTCCAGCGGGAATTCCTGGCCGATGCGCGCCAGCACCTCGCTGCTGGGCACCACTTCGGCCATGTTCCAGCCATTGGTGTTACCCACGTCCATGTATTCAATGAAGCGCAGGATGTGGCCGCTGTGGCGGAAGCGCCGCGCCATCGGCAGAATCTGGCCGTCGTTCAGGCCGCGCCGCACCACCATGTTGACCTTGACCGGGGCCAGCCCGGCCTCGGCCGCCGCATCCACGCCGCGCAGCACGTCGTCGGGCGTGAAACCGCTGTCGCTCATGTCCTGGAACATGGTCGCGTCCAGCGCGTCCAGGCTCACCGTCACGCGCGACAGCCCGGCCTGCCTGAGCGCCCCGGCCTTGCGCGCCAGCAGGCTGCCGTTGGTGGTCAGGGTCAGGTCCAGCGGCCGGCCGTCGGGCGTGCGCAATGCGGCCAGCTGGCTGACCAGGTTCTCCACATGCTTGCGCAGCAGCGGCTCGCCGCCGGTCAGGCGCAGCTTTTCCACGCCCAGCCGCGTGAACACATTGGCCAGCCGCGCGATCTCCTCGAAGGACAGCAGCGCGGAATGCGGCATGAAGGAATAGCTGCTGTCGAACACCTCGCGCGGCATGCAGTAGGTGCAGCGGAAATTGCAGCGATCCGTGACCGAGATGCGCAGGTCGCGCAAGGGACGCGCGCGCAGGTCGAGCGCGGGCTGCCCCGCCGGCGGCAGGGCGCCGGGCGCGACGGCGGGCAGGCCGCCGCGCCGATCGGCAAGGAAAATCACTTTGGTCATGATGGAATCATAGCCCGGCGCCGTCGGCGCGGCGCTCAGGAAAAAGCCTCGTCCAGGGTTTGCAGGCGACCCGTGTCGCGGGTGTCATAGCCGGCCAGCTGGCCGACGTAGCCCAGGTAGTCCGGGCCGCGCATGATGGCCAGCAGCTCGCGCATGGCCGGCGTTTCCAGCGCGCTCCTGCGGATGGCGAAGAAATAGCGCTCGCGCACCAGCGGGATGAAATCCAGCCCGAAGCGCCGCGCCGCCGTCTCCACGCCCACGCCGGTGTCGGCCATGCCGCTGGCGATGTGGGCGGCGATGGCCATATGGGTGAACTCATTGCTTTCGTAGCCCTGCACGTCGCCGATGGACACATTGGCGCGCTGCAACATCAGGCCGATCAGGTAGCGCGTGCTGGAACCGATCTGGCGGTTCACGAAGCGCACGTCGCCGCGCGCCAGGTCGGCGATGCCATGGATGTGCTTGGGATTGCCCGCCACCACGAACAGGCCGGTATTGCGCACGGCCAGATGGATCAGCAGGTAGTCGTCGGCGTGCAGCCACTGGGCATAGCGCGCCATGATGGGCTCCTCGAACTCGCCCAGCGGCACCTGGAAGCCGGCCAGGTCGCATTCGCCCCGCTCCAGCGAGGCCAGCGCCTCGATCGCGGTGCGATAGCGCAGCTCCAGGCCGGCGCCGCCGCCCATGCGCTGCATCAGCGATTCCACCGCGAAGCCGTGGCTGGCATGCAGCCGCAGGTGCGGTCCGCTTTCGGGCAGCAACCTGGCCAGTTCCTCCTGCAGTTCCGAGGCCATGCTTTCCAGCGTGGGCATCAGGCGGGCCTCGATGCGCCGGTTGGCCCACAGCAGGCGCTGGGCGAAGGGCGACAGCTGCGTGCCCTGGCGCCGATTGGTGATCAGCAGCGCGGTGCCGAAGATGCCCTCGAATCGGCGCAGCACGCCCCAGGCGTGCCGGTACGACAGTCCACAGGCGCGGCAGGCGCCGGCGATATTGCCGCTGGCATCAATGGCGGCCAGCAGCGCCAGCATGTCCTGCAGCGGCACCGGGTCGGCATCGCCCTCGGACGCCAGCGTCCATTGCGGCCGCAGGCCGATTTGGAACTTATATGTCATTTATTTCATATTGAAGCCGGGATTCCAGCCAAGTAGAGTACACAAAAAATGCGGATTCCAGATAGTTAATATGTTTTCAAGAGCATATTAATCACACATCAAGATCAGGAATCCGCCCGCTGACCGCTCCTTCGGGGGCCCGTAACCAGGAGGAGACCGCCATGCGCACCCGCGAGGCAAAATCCGATCTCGCGTCCACCGGCGGCGCCCGCGGCGGCCAGCAGGCGCTGGACGCCGCCCAGGCCTCGCAGACGCCGGCCGTGGCCGCCACGGCCCGCATCGTCGCCCGCCTCAAGGACCAGTCCGGCCCGCTGCTGCCGGTGCTGCACGCGGTCCAGCACGAGCTGGGCTGTATTCCGGCCGAGGCGGTGCAGACCATCGCCGAGGCCCTGAACCTGTCCCGCGCCGAAGTCCACGGCGTCATCACCTTCTACCCCCACTTCCGCAGCGCGCCGGCCGGCCGCCACGTCGTCGAGATCTGCCGCGCCGAGTCCTGTCAGGCCATGGGCGGGGAACAGCTCGCCGACCATGCCCGCCACGCGCTGGGCTGCGACTTCCACGCCAGCACGCCCGACGGCGAATTCACGCTGGAGCCGGTGTACTGCCTGGGCCTGTGCGCGCAATCGCCCGCCATCATGATCGACGGCCAGCCCAAGGCCCGCGTCACGCGGGACAAGCTCGACCGCCTGCTGGCGCAGGCCCGCCAGGCCACCGCCCCGGAGGACGCCCGATGAACGCCCCGATCAGGATCTACGTGCCGCGCGACGCGGCGGCGCTGGCGGTGGATGCCGACGCGGTCGCGCTCGCGATCGAGGCCGCCGCCGAACAGCGCGGCCTGGCCGTGCAGCTGGTGCGCAACGGCTCGCGCGGGCTGCTGTGGCTGGAACCCATGGTGGAGGTCGCCACGCCCGCGGGCCGCGTCGCCTACGGGCCGGTGCAGCCCGAGGACGTGGCCGACCTGTTCGAGGCCGGCTGGCTGCAGGGCGGCGCCCACCCGCTGCGGCTGGGGCCGACCGAGGACATCCCCTACCTGAAGCACCAGGAACGCCTGACCTTCGCCCGCGTCGGCGTGACCGACCCGCTGTCGCTGCAGGACTACGCCGCGCACGGCGGCCTGGAGGGCCTCAAGCGCGCGCTGTCCCTGGCGCCCGAGGCCATCGTCCAGGAACTCATCGATTCCGGACTGCGCGGCCGTGGCGGCGCGGCCTTTCCCACCGGCATCAAATGGAAGACGGTGGCCGGCACGCCGGCCAACCAGAAATACATCGTCTGCAACGCCGACGAGGGCGATTCCGGCACCTACGCCGACCGCCTGCTGATGGAAGGCGACCCGTATGTGCTGATCGAGGGCATGACCATCGCCGGCCTGGCCGTGGGCGCGACCCGGGGCTACATCTACGTGCGCTCCGAATACCCGCACGCCATCGCCGCGCTGGAAGCCGCCATCGCGCGGGCGCGCGAGGTCGGCTGGCTGGGCGCCGACGTGCACGGCAGCGGTCGCCGCTTCGACCTGGAAGTGCGCAAGGGCGCCGGCGCCTACATCTGCGGCGAAGAGACCTCGCTGCTGGAAAGCCTGGAAGGCAAGCGCGGCGTGGTGCGCGCCAAGCCGCCGCTGCCGGCCATCTCCGGCCTGTTCGGCAAGCCCACCGTGATCAACAACGTCATCTCGCTGGCCACGGTGCCCATCATCCTGGCCAAGGGCGCGGCCTATTACCGCGACTATGGCGTGGGCCGCTCGCACGGCACCCTGCCCTTCCAGCTGGCCGGCAACCTCAAGCACGGCGGGCTGGTGGAAAAGGCCTTCGGCCTGACGCTGCGCGACCTGTTGTACGGCTTCGGCGGCGGCAGCGCCTCGGGCCGGCCGCTGCGCGCGGTGCAGGTCGGCGGACCGCTGGGCGCCTACCTGCCCGAATCGCAATGGGACGTGCCGCTGGACTACGAGGCCTATGTGCAGATCTCGGCCATGATCGGCCACGGCGGCCTGGTGGCCTTCGACGACACCGTCGACATGGCGCGCATGGCCCGCTACGCCATGGAATTCTGCGCGATCGAGTCCTGCGGCAAGTGCACGCCCTGCCGCATCGGCTCGACGCGCGGCGTGGAGACCCTGGACAAGATCATGGCCGGCGGCCCGGCGCGCGAACAGCAGGTACATCTGCTGCGCGACCTGTGCGACACCATGCTGGGCGGCTCGCTGTGCGCGCTGGGCGGCATGGCGCCGTACCCCGTGCTGTCCGCCCTGAGCCACTTTCCGCAGGACTTCGGCCTCGCCGACAGTCCCGCCCCCGCCGCCAGCGCGGCCTGACGCCGCCCGCCCCGGAGACCGCCATGCTGGAAACCGTCATCAAGCGAGACCGCGACCTGGGCACGCCCGCCCGCGAGTCCGCGCAGACCGGCACCCTGACCATCGATGGCCAGGAAGTCACCGTGCCCGAAGGCAGCTCGCTGATGCGCGCGGCCGCCGAGGCCGGCATCAACATCCCCAAGCTGTGCGCCACCGACAGCCTGGAACCCTTCGGCTCGTGCCGCCTGTGCCTGGTGCAGATCGACGGACGCCGGGGCTATCCGGCGTCCTGCACCACGCCGGCCGAGAACGGCATGGTGGTGCACACCGAGACGCCCAAGCTGCGCGAGCTGCGCCGCGGCGTCATGGAGCTGTACATCTCCGACCACCCGCTGGACTGCCTGACCTGTCCGGCCAATGGCGACTGCGAGCTGCAGGACATGGCCGGCGTGGTCGGCCTGCGGGAAGTGCGCTACGGCTACCAAGGCGCCAACCACCTGGACAGCGCCAAGGACGAGTCCAATCCGTACTTCACCTACGACCCGTCCAAGTGCATCGTCTGCAACCGCTGCGTGCGCGCCTGCGAGGAAACCCAGGGCACCTACGCCCTGACCATCTCCGGCAAGGGCTTCGAATCGCGCGTGTCGCCCGGCCAGGACCAGCCCTTCCTGGACAGCGAATGCGTCTCCTGCGGCGCCTGCGTGCAGGCCTGCCCCACGTCCACGCTGCAGGAAAAGACCGTCATCATGATGGGCCAGGCCGAGCACTCGGTGGTCACCACCTGCGCCTATTGCGGCGTGGGCTGCGGCTTCAAGGCCGAGATGAAGGGCCAGGAAGTGGTGCGCATGGTGCCCTGGAAGGATGGCCAGGCCAACCGGGGCCATTCCTGCGTCAAGGGCCGCTTCGCCTGGGGCTACGCCACGCACAAGGAACGCGTGCTCAAGCCGATGATCCGCCAGCGCATCACCGATCCGTGGCGCGAGGTGTCCTGGGACGAGGCCATCAACCACGCGGCCTCGGAATTCCGCCGCATCCAGGCGCGCCACGGGCGCGATGCCGTCGGCGGCATCACGTCCTCGCGCTGCACCAACGAGGAAACCTGGCTGGTGCAGAAGCTGGTGCGCGCGGCCTTCGGCACCAACAACGTCGACACCTGCGCCCGCGTCTGCCACTCGCCCACCGGCTACGGCCTGAAGCAGACGCTGGGCGAATCGGCCGGCACCCAGACCTTCGACTCGGTCATGCACACCGACGTGGTGATCGTGATGGGCGCCAACCCCAGCAGCGGCCACCCGGTGTTCGCCTCGCGCCTGAAGCGCCGGCTGCGCCAGGGCGCGCGCCTGATCGTGATCGATCCGCGCCGCATCGAGCTGGTCAGCTCGCCGCACATCAAGGCCGATTTCCACCTGCAGGTGCGGCCCGGCACCAACACGGCGCTGCTGTCCTCGCTGGCGCACGTCATCGCCACCGAGAACCTGATCGACGAGGCCTTCGTCGCCGAGCGCTGCGAGGAAAAGGCGTTCCGGGAATGGCGCGACTTCGTCTCGCTGCCCGAGAACTCGCCCGAGGCGATGGAGGAGATCACCGGCGTGCCGGCACGCGACGTGCGCGGCGCGGCACGGCTCTACGCCACCGGCGGCAACGGCTCGATCTACTACGGCCTGGGCGTGACCGAGCACAGCCAGGGATCGACCACCGTGATGGCCATCGCCAACCTCGCCATGGCCACCGGCAACGTGGGCCGCGAGGGCGTGGGCGTGAACCCGCTGCGCGGCCAGAACAACGTGCAGGGTTCCTGCGACATGGGCTCGTTCCCGCACGAGCTGCCCGGCTACCGCCATATCTCCGACGACGCGGCGCGCGCGCTGTTCGAGCGCGACTGGGGCGTGACCATCCAGCCCGAGCCCGGCCTGCGCATCCCCAATATGTTCGAGGCCGCGCTGGGCGGCTCGTTCAAGGGCCTGTACTGCCAGGGCGAGGACATCGTGCAGTCCGACCCGAACACGCAGCACGTGGCCGCGGCGCTGGCGGCGATGGAATGCATCGTGGTGCAGGACCTGTTCCTGAACGAAACCGCCAAGTACGCCCACGTCTTCCTGCCGGGCTCGTCCTTCCTGGAAAAGGACGGCACCTTCACCAACGCCGAGCGCCGCATCTCGCGCGTGCGCAAGGTCATGGAGCCCAGGAACGGCAAGTCGGACTGGGAAGTCACGGTGGCCCTGTCCAATGCGCTGGGCTACCCCATGAACTACCGCCACCCCGGCGAGATCATGGACGAGATCGCCCGGCTCACGCCCACCTTCTCCGGCGTCAGCTACGCCAAGCTGGACCGGCTGGGCAGCCTGCAATGGCCATGCAACGACGAGGCGCCGGACGGCACGCCCATCATGCACATCGACCAGTTCGTGCGCGGCAAAGGCCGCTTCATGATCACCAAGTACGTGCCCACCGACGAGCGCAGCACGCGCCGCTTTCCGCTGCTGCTCACCACCGGGCGGATCCTGTCGCAGTACAACGTGGGCGCGCAGACCCGCCGCACGCCCAACGTCATGTGGCACAGCGAGGATGTGCTGGAGATCCACCCGCAGGACGCCGAGGACCGCGGCGTGGCCGAGGGCGACTGGGTCGGCATCCAGAGCCGCGCCGGCGAGACCGTGCTGCGCGCCACGCTGACCGACCGGGTCCAGCCGGGCGTGGTATACACCACCTTCCACTTCCCCGAATCCGGCGCCAACGTCGTCACCACCGACAGCTCCGACTGGGCGACCAACTGTCCCGAATACAAGGTCACCGCCGTGCAGGTCACGCGCGTGTCCCAGCCTTCGGAATGGCAGCGCCAATGGTCGCGCTTCGCGGACATCCAGCACAAGCTGCTGCGCGAACGGGCCCGCGAGAGCGACGCGGCGATGACGGGGAAATGATGCCGTCCCGGCGCGCGCGAACCGCGCGCCGGCAACGCCGCCATACCTCGCCAGCCGCAACGACACGCAAGCAAAGCATGAGCCAGTCCTCCGAAGACCGCCACGACAGCATCCCGGCCCAGGTGACCCGCATCCGGGCAGGCGCCGTCGCGTCCGCCACGGAAGCCGACCACCTGGCCGAGGAAACCCCGGTCGCGCTGGAATACAACGGCATCAGCCACGCCACCATGCTGGCCACGCCGGCCGACCTGGAAGACTTCGCGCTGGGCTTCTCGCTGTCCGAGGGCATCGTCGACAGCGCCGCCGACGTGCGCGGCATCGATGTGGTGCCGCAATGCGACGGCATCGTGGTGCAGCTGGAAATCTCCAGCGCCTGCGAAGCGCGGCTCAAGTCGCGCCGCCGCGCCATGGCCGGCCGTACCGGCTGCGGCCTGTGCGGTGTGGAAACCCTGCCTGAAGTGTTGCGGCCGGTGCCGCCCGTGGCCGCCGGCGCGCCGCTGCGCGCCCAGGCCGTGCTGGCCGCCATGCGCGCCATGCGCGCGCGCCAGCGCCTGCACGACCTGACCGGTGCCACCCACGCCGCCGGCTGGGCCGGCGCCGACGGCGCCATCGCCCTGCTGCGCGAGGACGTGGGCAGGCACAATGCGCTGGACAAGCTGGTCGGCGCGCTGGCGCGGCAAGGCCTGGCCGCGGCATCCGGCATGGTGCTGGTGTCCAGCCGCGCCAGTTTCGAAATGGTGCAGAAGACCGCCGCCGCCGGCGTGCCCGTGCTGGCCGCCGTGTCCGCCCCCACCGCGCTGGCCGTGCGGCTGGCGCAAGAGGCCAACATCACGCTGCTGGGCTTCCTGCGCAACGACGACGCCACGCTGTACGCCCACCCCGAACGTATCCTTTCCTGACCCGGACCCGCATGGAAATCGGCAACCTGATCCGCATGGCCAACCGCATCGGCCAGTTCTTCGAAGCCATGCCCGACCGGCAAGAGGCCGGCGAAGGCGTGGTCAACCACATCCACAAGTTCTGGGAGCCGCGCATGCGCAACCAGCTGCTGGACTTCCTGGCCGGCCAGCCGGACGGCGACGCCGGGCAGGAAACGCTACATCCGCTGGTGCGCGAGGCGGTGCAGCAAAACCGCGATCGTCTGACGCCGGCGGGCCGCAAGCCGGACTGAGCGCGGCGTCCTCGGTAGCGCCGGCGTCCCTATTGCAGCAACGAAACGTTCAAGCCGCTGATGCGCTTGAATGCCGTATCGCCTGTCAGCATCACATGGGCGTTGCCGAGCTGCAGGCAGCACGCGGCTTGCAGGGCGTCCGGCGTGCGCGTGCCGTGCCGGGCGCGTATCGCCGCCGCCAGTTCCACCGCCTTGCAGTCCATTTCCAGCCAGATCAGGTCCGGCAGCGCGAAAAACGCGTCGAACCTGGCCAGCGTGGCGCTATCGTTGCGCCGCATCGGCCCGATGCGGCACTCCAGCCATGACAGGCGGCTGAGCGCGACTCTCAAGCCCGGATGCGCGCGGGACAATCTCGACAATTCGGACTGGACCGCGCTGGCTTGGGGTTCCTGCCCTTCTATCCGATAGATCAGCGCGTTCGCATCGAGAAAGGCGATCACCAGTCGCGCTCCTGCTTGAGCGCGGCGTCGATCTCGGCCTTGTCACGCGCACCCGCGCCTGACTGCGCGAGCAGCCATTGCATGGCTGTCATGCCGGGACGCTCGGCCGGCCGCCCTTCGATCAGGCGCTGGTACTCATCCGCGGACAGCACGACCACGGCGGGCCTGTTGCGCTTGAAGATATGCACCGGGCCATGCGCCAGGGCCTCTTCAAGGGCGGCCATGCCGCGGCGCTTGAGTTCTGCAATGGTCAAGGTATTGGTCATCGGGGCACCCTTCAGTACTATTTCATCGAAAACAGTACTTATTTCGGTGCCCTCGGGCAATATCCAATTCAGCGGCAACCCGCCGCCCGCAACCTCGGCAACGCCAGCGCCGGCCTTGGCGCGTATGGCAAACAAGCTGTTCATGATGCGTGACTCCCCAAGTGGTTTCTAGGACGCAATTACGCGTTCCTGCGCACAGCTTCGGAGCCCGGGGCTCCGAGTCGCGCATGCCCGCCGACGGCTCGCCCTTGCCTCGCTACACAAAGACACCGCCGACGGCCTAGCGTCCGCGAATATCGATGTCCTGGCAATGCCCCCCCGACGCGCTTTTGTCACGCCACGGCGACGAAAAGGGCTGGCCCGATTCACGCTAAGCTATCGCCTCAGCCATAACCTCGCGTTCCGAGCCGCCCCTTTCCGCGCGGACCTTCGCC
>NZ_JAGTJY010000174.1:0-13268 GCF_018195695.1 Achromobacter sp. Marseille-Q0513
GGGCCGCCGGTGCGCGCGAGGCGGGGCGGGACGGCAGCGGCGGGCCGCCCAGGTCGTCGGGGATGTCGGGGGCCGTCTCCACCAGTTTCGCGCCCTGGCGGATCAGCGCATGGCAGCCGCGCGACAGCGGCGAATGGATGGAGCCCGGAATGGCGAAGACCTCGCGGCCGCATTCACCGGCCAGGCGCGCGGTGATGAGCGAGCCGCTTTGCCTGGCGGCTTCCACCACCAGCACGCCGCGCGCCAGTCCCGCCACGATGCGGTTGCGCTTGGGAAAGTGCTGCGGCAGCGCGCCCGTGCCCAGCGGCAGCTCGGACACCAGCGCGCCATGCGCGGCGATGCGATGCGCGAGTTCGCGGTGGCGGGCCGGATAGATGCGGTCGATGCCCGTGCCCATCACGGCCACGGTGCCGCCACCCTGCGCGCCCGCGTCCAGCGCGCCTTCGTGCGCGGCGGCGTCGATGCCCAGGGCCAGTCCGCTGACCACGCGCCAGCCATGCGATGCCAGGTGGCGGGCGAAGGCGCGCGCGTTTTCCTGGCCGCCGGGCGTGGCGCTGCGCGCGCCCACCACGGCCAGCGCCGGGCCCTGCAGGAAGGCCGGCTTGCCCGTGACCATCAGCAGGATGGGTGGATCGGAAATGGTCAGCAGGCTTTGCGGATAGCCGGGATCGGCCAGCGTCAGGATGTGGTGGTCCGGCGCCTCGGCCCATTCCAGGCTGCGCTCCACCTGCGCCTGCATGTCCGCCGGCATGGGCGCGGCCAATTGCCGCGCCAGCGCCTCGGGCAGGTGGCGCGCCAGCGCGGTGGCCCGCTGCGCGTAGATCTGCTCGGGCAGGCCCAGCGCGCTGAGCAGCGTGCAGGCGGTGGCCGGGCCGACGTTCGGCTCCAGGGACAGGCGCAGCCAGGCGGACAGTTCGGCGGCGGTTTGGGTCAGGGGCATGGGCGGGGCGGATGCGGATTGCGGGCGATGATGGGGCCAGAGTGTCGCACGGCGCGGCGCGGCCCGCCGGCCCAGGGGTGGATCGAATCGCGCACCCCCTGGCGCTGAAAGCAGGGCCGCATCCAAAGCGAACGCCAAGTTAGCCGAAAACTATTAGAAATCAATACTCTAATGAATTAAACTCATGCCAAAGCAATCAATCATTGGCGATCCTTCTTCATGGCTTTACTTCCCATCCTTCGCTACCCCGACCCGCGCTTGCACAAGAAAGCCAAGCCCGTGGCCGAGGTCGACGAGCGCATCCGCCAGCTGGCCCGCGACATGGCCGAGACCATGTACGACGCGCCCGGCGTGGGCCTGGCCGCCACGCAGGTGGATGTGCATGAGCGCCTGGTCGTGATCGACGTGTCCGAAGACGGCAACCAGCTGCTGACGCTGATCAATCCCGAGATCACCTGGCATAGCGACGACTACAAGATCTACGAAGAAGGCTGCCTGTCGGTGCCGGGCATCTACGATGAAGTCGAGCGCGCCGCCCGCATCCGCTGCAAGGCGTTGGACATCGACGGCAAGCCCTTCGAGTTCGAGGCCGACGGCCTGCTCGCGGTCTGTGTGCAGCACGAGCTGGACCACCTGGACGGCAAGGTGTTCGTGGAATACCTGTCGAACCTCAAGCAGAACCGCATCAAGACCAAGCTGAAGAAGGCCGAGCGCGAAGCCGAGCGCGCCTGATTCCCCGTTTTCCTTTCCTGGTCCCTTCCCATGCGTCTCGTATTCGCCGGCACGCCGGAGTTCGCTCGCATCGCTTTTGACGCGTTGCGGGCGGCCGGCCATGACATTCCCCTGGTCCTGACCCAGCCCGACCGGCCCGCCGGTCGCGGCCTGAAACTCACGCCCAGCCCGGTCAAGCAGGCCGCGCTGGATGCCGGCATCGCCGTGGCCCAGCCGCGCAGCCTGCGACTCGACGGCCGTTATCCCGACGAGGCCGCCGAGGCGCAGGCGCAACTGCGCGCCATCGCGCCCGACGTGATGGTGGTGGCCGCCTACGGCCTGATCCTGCCGCAATGGGTGCTGGACCTGCCGCGCCTGGGCTGCCTGAACATCCATGCCAGCCTCCTGCCGCGCTGGCGCGGCGCGGCGCCGATCCAGCGCGCCATCGAGGCCGGCGACGCGCAGACCGGCGTGACCATCATGCAGATGGACGCGGGCCTGGACACGGGCGACATGCTGCTGGAACGCGTGGTGCCGATCGGCGCCGAGACCAATGCCGCGCAGTTGCACGACGCGCTGGCCGAGGCCGGCGGCGAGGCCATCGTGGCAGCGCTGCGGGCGCTGGCCGCCGACGGCCTGCCGGCCCGCAAGCAGCCCGAGGCAGGCGTGACCTACGCGGCCCAGCTGGACAAGGCCGAGGCCGCGTTGGGCTGCGCGCAGCCGGCGAGCCTGCTGGCCCGCCGCGTGCGGGCCTTCAATCCGGTGCCGGGCGCCAATATCCGCCTGCCCGGCCTGGACGATCCGGTGAAGATCTGGCGCGCCGAAGCCGTTCCCGCGCCGGCGGGCGCGGTTCCCGGCAGCGTGCTGCGCGCCGATGCGGATGGCATCGACATCGCCACCGGCGAAGGCGCGCTGCGCTTGCTGGAGTTGCAGAAGGCCGGCGGCAAGCGCCAGCCGGTGGATGTGTTCGTGCGGGGCTGGCAGCCGGCCTGAGGTGCTGTTCCACCGCGTGCCTCGCACGCTTGCCGTGGCGGCAAGCGGTGCGGCGCGCGCCCGGCGCCGGCGGCATCGCGGGCGCGAATCCCCGCCGGTTTCACCGGGCCTGCGCGGCCAGCAGGTCCAGGTAGGCGCCGGACAGCAGCTGCGCAGGTTTCACACCCAGGCTGGCCAGCAGGCGGTGCGCCTCGGCCATGCCGGTCTCCGCGCTTTCATCTTCCCGCAGCACCACTTCCAGCTCCAGGAATTCCCCCAGCCCTTCGACGCGGTCCAGGTGGATGCGGGTGCGTCCGGCCATATAGACCCGCCGCTGCTTGCGCACCCGGCCGATGACGCCGTAGGCCAGCTGCAGCGTCTCGCGCAGCGTGTCGGGCGATGCCGTGGGCGAGATCACATAGAAGCTTTCCTTCGGGCCGGCGTCGTCGGCGCGGCGGTAGAAGATCAGCTCGCCATGGCCGTCGGCGAAGGCGCGCAGCTTCAGCCTGCCTTGGGCGCAGGCGAAGAAGGTGTCGTCCTGGGCGATGGCCTGGGGCGGCTGGCCCGACAGCGACGCCGCGATCGGCTCGATGGCGGCCAGGCTATCGACGCGCGCCTTGATTTCGACGTTGCGGGCCATGCATGGCTCCAGGTTGTGGGCGCAGGGCCGCGCCCGGGTTTCAGTACAGCGTCTTGGCCACGCGCGCCGGAAAGTCGCGGTCGTAGGCGACGCCGTCGAAGGTGCCGGCCGTCAGGTCGGACAGGATGCGGCCGGCGCTGGGCAGGGCGCTGCGCGGTACCTGGGTGGACGCGTCCCACAGGCGCGAGCGCAGCAGCGCGCGCGAGCATTGGAAGTACACGGTCTGCACCTCGACCACCAGCACCGAGCGCGGCAGCTTGCCGTCCATGCCGAAGCGTTCCAGCAGCGCCGGATCGGTGCTGATGCGGCCCAGGCCGTTGACGCGCAGCGTCTCGCCCACGCCCGGCACCAGGAACAGCAGGGCGACGCGCGGGTCGGCCAGGATGTTGCGCAGGCTGTCGATGCGGTTGTTGCCGCGCCGGTCGGGCAGCAGCAGGGTCTTCTCGTCCTCGACCACGACGAATCCGGCTGGGTCGCCGCGCGGCGAGGCGTCCAGGCCGTCCGGTCCCGCCGTGGCCAGCATGGCGAAGGGCGAGGCCTCGATGAAAGCGCGGTAATGCGGGTGGACGTGGTCCACTTCCTTCTTCAGCGAGGCTTCGCCGGGTTCGCCGTACAGCGCTTGCAGGGCGTCGGAGTCGGTGACGAGATGGTCGGGATCGAGGCGCATGATGACGCTAGGGAAAAGGGTCAGGTCAGGACGGCGGGCAGTTCCGCCACGGTCAGCAGCAGTTCATCGGGCTGGCGTTCGCGCAAGGCGTCGACATGGTTGTAGCCCCAGCCCACCGAGGCGATCCGCACGCCGGCCTTGCGCGCCGCTTCGATGTCGCGGATTTCGTCGCCCACCAGCAGGAAGCGTTCCGGCGCGATCTGGTGCCGTTGCAGCAGGCGGTCGATCTTGGCGGCCTTGCCGAACAGGTCGGTGCCGCATTCGTAATCGTCGAACAGCGCGGCCGCGTGCGGCCCGAGCACGCGCTGCACGTTCTCGACCGAATTCGAGCTGACCACCGCCAGCCGCAGGCCGGCGGCCTTGAGCGTGGCCAGCACGTCGACCATGCCGTCGAACAGATGCACGGACGGGTCGATGTCGCGCATCAGCTCGCGCATGTGGGTCATGATGGCGGGCAGCTTCCACAGCGGAATGCCCAGGTACTTCAGGATCGCCATCGGATCGCGGTGGCGCAACTGCTCGCGCTCGGCCGCGTCGATCTGGCGAAAGCCGTATTTCTCGGCCACGGTGTTCAGGACGGAGTTGAACCAGGGCATGGTGTCTGCCAGGGTTCCGTCGAAGTCGAAGGCGGCGAAGTCGTATTTCAAGAATCGGATCCGGTGCCAGCCAGGCGCGGGGTTACTGGCCGTTGGGGTGTAGCAGGTAGTGCACGACCGGCGCCAGCGCTTCCAGCGGCGGCGCGCCGGCCACCACGCGGCGTGCGTCGGTCCAGGGATAGTCCAGCGCCGTCAGCCAGCCGAAGACCGCGCCGGCGTCGTCCGGCGGCAGCGTGACCATGGTCTCGATGGTGATGGTCAGGCGCTCGGCGCGATAGGGTTCGGCCTGGAAGTTCCAGTCGTAGCGGCCACAGCCGACGCGCACGGCGCCGCCGGCCTTTTCAGTCATGCCGACCAGCCAGTCGCAGCGATACTCGGACAGCCGCTGGCCGGCCTCGGGGCGCGACAGGTAGAACGTGAAGACGTTGTCGTAGGTCTGGCCGAACTTGCGCACCAGCGTGTCGGTGATGGCGGCCAGGCCGTGCGATTCGGGCGGAAAGGCGATGGCCTGCGTGCGCAGCGCCATCTTCAGCACTGCGTCGGGCGCGAAGGCGCGGGCCATGTACAGGGGGCGGTTCTCGTCCTTGGCATGGAAGTAGTCGCGCAGGACGGATTCCGTGCTGGAGTGGGGCTGCGGAGCATGGGTCATTGCGTGGGTTTCCATGTCGATGATGACGGGACCGCCCGATCCGGCCGCGTCAGGCGGCCTTGACCGGCTCGAACCACTTCGAGACGATCGGCGCCTGGTAGGCGGCGTAGCGGTCCAGCAGCGCGACGGGGTCCTGCTCGACCACCAGCATGTCGCGGTGCTGGGGGCGGATGAAGGATTCGGCCACGGCATGGTCCAGGAACTGGAGCATGCCGTCGTAGTAGCCGGCCACGTTGAGCAGGCCGCAGGGCTTCTCGTGCATGTTCAGCTGGGCCCAGGTCCAGACCTCGAAGAATTCCTCCAGCGTGCCGGCGCCGCCGGGCAGGGCGATGAAGCCGTCGGCCTTGTCGATCATCATGGCCTTGCGCTCGTGCATGGTCTGCACCAGGTGCAGTTCGGTCAGACCGCGATGCGCGTGTTCTTTCTTGAGCAGCAGTTCGGGGATCACGCCGATCACGCGGCCGCCGCCGGCCAGCACTTCATTGGCGACCTCGCCCATGATGCCGACCACCGAGCCACCGTAGACCAGGCCGATGTCGCGCTTGACCAGCTCGCGCGCCAGCGCGCGGGCCTGTTCGATGTAGTCGGGGCGGTTGCCGGGATTCGAACCGCAATAGACGCAGAGATTCTTCATTGTTCTGTCCGGAAAAGCGATAGTTTACGCAAGGTTGCGCGGCGCTTCAGCGCGGGGCGTGGCGCGCTTGTCCCTGCGCCGGCCGGGCGTCGTGCCGGCTTGCCGCGGCCTGCAATTCCTGGTGATGGGTTTCGGCCCAGCGATCCAGCGCCAGCAGCGCGACGTTGAGCGAGCGGCCCAATTCGCTCAGGCGGTAGCGCACATGTGGCGGCACCGTGCGCAGGTCCTCGCGCAGCAGCAGCCCGTGGCGCTCGAGGTCGCGCAGGGTCTGCGTCAACACCTTCTGCGAGATGCCGTCGAGCCGGCGCAGCAATTCGCCGTTGCGCATGGGGCCGTCGGCCAGCGCCGGCAGCAGCAGCGGCACCCACTTGCCGGAGATCAGCTCGAGCGCGTGGCGGGAAGGGCAGGCGGCGTTGAAGACGTCGGCGGTCGGCGCGGGCGTTGAGGGCGTGTCCATCGTTACCAGAAAGTGCGTACTGTTCCGCGCCCACTATAGCCCGTAAGCTGGCCGGTCCGAAGTTTGCACAGGAGGCCGCGATGGCCTGGTGGTTGTTGATCGCCGCGAGCGCGGCGGAAATCGTGATGGCGCTGGCCTTGAAGTACGCGCAAGGCTGGACGCGGCTCTGGCCCAGCGTGCTGGGCGCGGCGGCGGCGCTGGGCAGTGTGTTCCTGCTGACGCTGGCGCTGCGGCAGCTGCCGGCGGGCACGGCCTATGCGGTCTGGACCGGCATCGGCGCGACCGGCATCGCCGTGCTGGGCATCGCGCTGTTCGGGGAATCGGCGTCGCTGGCGCGGCTGGCCTGCATCGCGCTGATCATCGGCGGCGTGGCCGGATTGAAGGCGCTGGAGGGCTGAGGGCGCGGGCGCTGCCGCCGCGCATGTCGCGGCGCGCGCGCCAGGGCCGACAGGCGCGGCCACGGCGCCGCAAGAGGATGCCGTGGCCCGCGCGCAGATTTACAGCTTGTCGGCCCAGAGGTCGTATTCGTCGGCGTCGGTGACGCGCGCGCGCACCATGTCGCCGGGCTTGAGCGGCTGTTCCGAGCTGACGTAGACGCAGCCGTCGATCTCTGGCGCGTCGGCGCTGCTGCGGCCCACAGCGCCGTCTTCGTCGACCTCATCGATCAGCACGTCGATCTCGCGGCCGACCTTGGCCTGCAGGCGGCTGGCGGAGATGGCCTGCTGCTGCTCCATGAAGCGTTCCCAGCGTTCCTGCTTGACCTCGTCCGGCACGGGGTTGTCCAGCAGGTTCGCCGGCGCGCCTTCCACCGGCGAATACTGGAAACAGCCGACGCGGTCGAGCTGGGCTTCCTGCATCCAGTCCAGCAGGTACTGGAAGTCCTCCTCGGTCTCGCCGGGGAAGCCGACGATGAAGGTCGAGCGGATGGTCAGGTCCGGGCATTCCTCGCGCCAGCGCTTCACGCGCGCCAGCGTCTTGTCCTCGAAGGCCGGACGCTTCATGGCCTTCAGGATGCGCGGGCTGGCGTGCTGGAACGGAATGTCCAGGTACGGCAGCACCTTGCCTTCGGCCATCAGCGGAATGATCTCGTCGACGTGCGGGTAGGGATACACATAGTGCAGGCGCGTCCAGACGCCCATTTCGGACAAGGCCGTACAGAGCTCGGTCATGCGGGTCTTGACCGGGCGGCCGTTCCAGAAGCCGCTGCGGAACTTCATGTCCACGCCATAGGCGCTGGTGTCCTGCGAGATCACCAGCAGTTCCTTGACGCCGGCCTTGACCAGGCGCTCGGCCTCGCTGAGCACGTCGCCCACCGGACGGCTGACCAGGTCGCCGCGCATCGACGGGATGATGCAGAAGCTGCAACGATGATTGCAGCCTTCGGAGATCTTCAGGTAGGCATAGTGGCGCGGCGTGAGCTTGACGCCCTGCGGCGGCACCAGGTCCAGGTAGGGGTTGTGGTCCTTCTTGGGCGGCGCGACATTGTGCACGGCGCGCACCACCTCTTCATATTGCTGCGGCCCGGTCACGGCCAGCACGCTGGGGTGCACGTTGCGGATCACGGACTCTTCCACGCCCATGCAGCCGGTGACGATGACCTTGCCGTTCTCGGCCAGCGCTTCGCCGATGGCTTCCAGCGATTCGGCCTTGGCGCTGTCGATGAAGCCACAGGTGTTGACGACCACGACATCCGCGTCGTTGTACTCGGGCGTGACTTCGTACCCTTCGGTGCGGAGCTGGGTCAGGATGCGTTCGGAGTCGACCAGGGCTTTCGGACAGCCCAGGCTGACGAAGCCGACTTTGGGGGAAGACATGGGATACCTCGGTGGGCGCTGCCGGCGCCGATGATCAAATAGTGCGCAATTTTAGCGCGGCGGGGCAGGGGGCGGTATTTTACCGGGTCGGGGCGCTTGGCGCCGACAGGCAGGCCTGTTCCATGCGGAATTTGATCGTTTCGATCGGGTTGGGCGCTTTCAGCGGGAAGTGACCGGCCTCGTAGCGCTCGATCAGGATCGAAAGCACGTCCAGTGTGTCGCTTTCTGCCGTGCCAGGCGACGGATCGGCGTCCACGAGCGTGGAGGCCACCTTCAGGGCGGCGGCGTAATCCTGCCTGGTCCGGATCGGAGGAATGTCCATGCTTGTCATCCCATGCAGCGGTAGGGAGCGTGTGTGCTGACGACTTCCGCCGGCGGTAGTCGCGTTTCCGCGACTCTACCGCGTGCAGTTCGTCAGGGCGACAGAGAGAATGAACAACTTGGTCCGATTTTGATCTCGACGCTTCACGGCGCCCCGCGCCGATACAGCGCCAGCGTGGCGGCCAGGCCCATCATCAGGCTGCCGCAGACGCGGTTCATCCAGCGCAGGCCGGCGCCGCGGAAGGCGCGCACCAGCTGCGCGCCCAGCGTGGCATAGGCCAGCATGGTCGCGACGTTCATCAGCGCCAGCACGGCGGCCAGGGTGGCGTACTGGGCGAACAGCGGCGCGGCGGGATTGATGAACTGCGGCAGGAAGGCGGACATGAACAGCAGCGCCTTCGGGTTGGTCAGCGCCACCATGAAGCTGCGCAAGCCCAGCTTGAAGCCGCTGGCATGGCGCGCGCCGGCATCGTCGGCCGGCATGACGAAGGCCGCGTCCGAGCGCAGCATCTTCCAGCCCAGCCAGGCCAGGTAGGCCGCGCCAACCCATTTGACCGCCTGGAAGGCGACCTCGGACGCCGCCAGCAGCACGCCCAGGCCGGACGCCACCGCGCCGACCAGGATCATGTCCGCCAGCACCGCGCCGGCCATGCCCCAACAGGCAACGCGCACGCCGTGGCGCGAGCCGTTGCTCATGGCCAGCAGCACGGTGGGGCCGGGGGTGACGATGGCGACGGCCGAGGCCAGGATGAACAACAGCAGGGTGGCGGTGGACATGAGGGGCTCCGAGGCAAGCGGCCAGTGTGACCGTGCCGGCGCGGTTCGTCCAGCGTCTCTCCGGCGCCCCCCGCCGGCGCGGCCGCCGCCGCCGGGCTACCATAGCGGTCTTATCCCTTGATTTCCTGCCATGTCCACGCGTTCCGACACCCCCCATCTGGCCCCGCCGCTGTCTTCTGTCCTGCTTTCCAGCGCGGGGGTGGTCGAAGAGGTCCTGGACGGCCGGTCCCTGACCGAGGCGCTGGCCGACGTCGAAGGCGCGCTGCGCCCGGCGGTGCAGGCGGTGTCGTTCCACGCGATGCGCTATCTGGGCTGGGCCGACGCGGTCGGGCGGGAACTGGTGCAGCGCTATCCCAACGTCCTGTTCGAGTCCCTGCTGTTGGTGTCGCTGACCCTGCTCAAGGCGGAAGGCGAGGCCGCGGCCGCCGTGCCGGGCATGCCGGTCTACGCGCCGCACACGGTGGTGGACCAGGCCGTGACGGCCGCGTCCAAGGCCCGCGCCCTGGCCTCGTTCAAGGGGCTGCTCAATGGCTGCCTGCGCCGTTTCCTGCGCGAGCGCGAGGCGCTGGCGGCGGCCGTGGCCGACAGCCCCGAGGCCCAGTGGAACCACCCGGGCTGGTGGGTCAAGCAGCTGCGCGTGGCCTATCCGCAGCACTGGCAGGCGATCCTGCAGGCCGCCAATCTGCCGGCCCCGCTGACCTTGCGGGTGAACCGCCGCCGCGCCAGCCGTGAACAGGTGCTGGCCGCGTTCCAGGATGCCGGCCTGGCGGCGGAACCGGTGGGCGCGGCCGGCCTGGTGGTGGCGACGCCCCGGCCGGTGGTCCAGCTGCCCGGCTTCGCCGAGGGCTGGTGGTCGGTACAGGACGCCGGCGCGCAACGGGCCGCCGAGTTGCTGGCTCCGGCCGACGGCATGCGGGTGCTGGACGCCTGCGCGGCCCCGGGCGGCAAGACCGCCCACCTGCTGGAGCTGGCGGACATCGACCTGCTGGCCCTGGACGCCGACGCCGGCCGCCTGGAGCGGGTCGGCCAGAACCTGGACCGGCTCGGCCTGGGCGGCGACCGGGTGCGGCTGCAGGCCGCCGACGCCGCCGACCTGGACGCCTGGTGGGACGGCAAGCCCTTCGACGCCGTGCTGGCCGACGTGCCGTGCACCGCGTCGGGCATCGTGCGGCGCCATCCCGACATCCGCTGGCTGCGCCGCGAGAACGACCTGCGCCGCACCGCCGCGCTGCAGACCCGTATCCTGGACGCCCTTTGGCGCACCGTGGCGCCCGGCGGGCGCCTGCTGTATGTGACCTGCTCGGTGTTCCCGATCGAGGGCACGCGCCAGGCGCTGGAGTTCCTGCAGCGCCACCCCGAGGCCCGGCGCCTGGATGCGCCCGGCCAGCTGCTGCCAGTTGCGGTCGATGCAACACCTGCCGAGCAACAGGACGGATTTTTCTACGCCTTGTTTGCCAAGCCGTCCTGAATCGCCAAGAATAAGGGGCATAACGGTGTAGCGGTGTCGTATGTCCATCATTTCGCGCTTATTTTTCGGGTTGTTGCTGGCTTCTGCCTTGCTGTTTCTCATGCCGGGCGGGCAGGCGCACGCTTCCGAGCCGCGCGTCGTCAGCGTCCAGCCCGCTGTGCGCGACGGCAAGCTCCAGGTCGACGCCGACGTGGAATTCGAGCTGAACCAGCAATTGCGCGATGCCGCCCAGCGCGGCGTGCCGCTGTACTTCACCGCCGACCTCACCATCACCCGCGATCGCTGGTGGTGGTTCAACAAATCCCTGGTCGACACCACCCGCACCTGGCGCGTGACCTACAACGCGCTGACGCGGCAATGGCGGGCGGGCGTGGGCGAGCTGAGCTTCCCCGTGGCCTCGCTGGACGACGCCATGAGCGTGATCCGGCACATCCGCAACTGGCAGGTGGCCGACGCCGACGACTTCGATGAAGACACCCGTTACGACGGCCAGCTGCGCCTGCGGCTGGATACCTCGCTGTTGCCCCGGCCCTTCCAGGTGAACGCGCTGAACAGCAGTTCCTGGATCCAGGCCACGCCCTGGGTGGATTTCGTCTTCGAGATCAACGGCTTGGAGAAAGACCCATCATGAGGCTGCTGCTCAGGCTGGCCCTGGTGGTGGGCGCCATCAGCGGCCTGGGGCTGCTGGGCCTGTTGGCCTGGTCCACCGGCAATGCCTCGCGCTTCGCGCGCTATTACGACGTCCTGCTGATCCTGAACGGGATCTTCGCGCTGGCGCTGTTCGTCTGGGTGGTGGCGCTGACCGTGCGGCTGGCGCGGCAGATCCGCCGCCGGCAGTTCGGCGCCCGCCTGACCGCCCGTTTCGCCCTGGCCTTCGCGCTGATCGGCGTGGTGCCGGGCGCGCTGATCTACACCGTGTCGGTGCAGTTCATGTCGCGCTCCATCGAATCCTGGTTCAACGTGCGGGTGGACACGGCGCTGGAGGCCGGCCTGAACCTTGGCCGCGCGGCGCTGGATTCCCAGCTGGCCGACCTGGACGCCCGCGCACGCTCGATGGCGGTGGAACTGAACCGCAATACCGACGTGGGCGTGTCGCTGGCCCTGACCCGCTTGCGCGAGGCCAACGGCGTGCAGGAGGCCATGGTGTTCACCGGCAGCGGGCGGATGGTGGCGTTTTCCACCAACCAGTATGGCCAGCTGCTGCCGGCCATGCCGCCGGCGGCCGTCCTGAACCAGCTGCGGGTGGCCCGAGGCTATTCGGCGGCCGAGGCCGACGATCCCGTCACGGCCGGCGCCGACGGCGGGCTGCATTTGCGCGTCATCATTGCGCTGACCGGCCCCGATCGCTACGACAGTCCGCTGAGCGCGGCCCCCGAGCCGCGCTGGCTGCAACTGCTCCAGCCCGTGCCCGAGCAGATCGCGCACAACGCCAACCAGGTCCAGCAGGGCTTTCGCGACTACCAGGAGCTGGCCCTGTCGCGGCTGGGCCTGCGCAAGCTCTACGGCATCACGCTGACGCTGGCGCTGCTGCTGGCCGCCTTCGGCGCCATCGCCGTGGCGCTGTCGCTGTCCAAGCGCCTGGTGCGCCCGCTGCTCAGCCTGGCCGCCGGCACGCAGGCCGTGGGCGTGGGCGACTACCGGCCGCTGCCCGAGCCGCCCGAACGCGACGAAGTCGGCCAGCTGACCCGCTCGTTCAACGCCATGACGCGCCAGCTCGACGAGGCCCGCCGCATGGTCGAGAGCAACCGCCAGCAGCTGGAACGCTCCAACGTCTATCTGGAAAGCGTGCTGTCGAACCTGTCGTCCGGCGTGCTGGCGTTCGATGAGTCCTTCCGCGTCACCACCGTCAACCAGGGCGCGCAGACCATCCTGCAGGCCGACCTGCGCTCGGTCATTGGCCGGCCGCTGGAAACCGTGGACGGCATGCTGGAATTCGCCAACGTCGTGCGCCAGGCCTTCTCGGCCCACGCGGCGGTGGGCTCCGAGCGCCAGCACTGGCAGCAGCAGTTCGAGATCACGCCGGTCGCCTCGGCCGACAGCGACATCGCGCCCCAGCCGCTGACGCTGCTGGCGCGCGGCACCCACCTGCGGGTGGACGGCCGCGGCAACGGCTACCTGGTCGTATTCGACGATATCACCGAGGTGATTTCCGCCAACCGCACCGTGGCCTGGGGCGAGGTGGCGCGCCGGCTGGCCCACGAGATCAAGAATCCGCTGACGCCGATCCAGCTGTCGGCCGAGCGGCTGGCCATGAAGCTGGAAGGCAAGCTGCCGCCGGCCGAGGCGCAGATCGTCGAGCGCTCGACCAATACCATCGTCAACCAGGTGGCCTCGCTCAAGCAGATGGTGGACGATTTCCGCGAATACGCGCGCACGCCGCCGGCCGTCATGCAGCGCATCGATTTCAACGCCCTGGTGGCCGACGTGCTGTCGCTGTACGGCTGGGACCCCGAGGGCGGCGGCGCCGGCCGCTTCGGCGAGAAGGCCCTGAACCTGGACGTGACGCTGGAAGCCGGCCTGCCGGCCATCGAGGGCGATCCCACGCAGCTGCGCCAGGTCATCCACAATCTGCTTTCCAACGCCCGCGATGCCATCGCCGAGCTGGGCGGGGAAGGGCGGGTC
>NZ_JAGTJY010000175.1:0-13220 GCF_018195695.1 Achromobacter sp. Marseille-Q0513
GTCCTCGACCTCGCGGAACGCATTCAGCACCGTCTGCCGGTACAGCGCCACGTCTTCCTCGTAGACCGCGCGAGCGCGATCCAGGCCGGCCTGGCGGCGGCCGCCGTCGAAGATCGGCATCGACAGCGCCGCGCCCACCAGCGGACCCAGCAGGAACGTGCGGCTGGACCACTGGAACAGATTGCCCAGCTCCGACGACTCGTAGCCGAAGGCGCCGGTGATGTCCAGGCGCGGGAAGAACGCCGACTTGGCCGCGCCGACGCGGGCGTTGGCGGCGGCCATCGCGCGCTCGGCGGCGGCGATGTCGGGGCGGCGTTCCAGCAGCGTGGACGGCAGGCCGGCCGGCACCGATACCGCGACCTTCTGCAGCGGCTGCGGCGGCATGGCGAAGTCGGACGGCGCGCGGCCCAGCAGCACGGCCAGCGCGTGTTCGGCGGCGGCGCGGCGGCGGTCGATGCCCAGCGCCTCGGACTGCGCCTGCGCCAGCTCGGACTTGGCGCGCGCCAGGTCCAGCTCGCTGATGTCGCCGGCGTCATAGCGCCGCTGGATCAGCTGCAGCGTGTCGGTGCGCAGCTTGACCGTCTGGCGATAGAGCTGCGCCTCGGCGTCCTGTTCGCGCACCTGGAAATAGGTGGTGGCGACGTCGGCCTGCAGCGCCAGCAGCACCGAGCGGTACAGCGCCTCGCTCTGCTGCGCGTCGGCGGTGGCGGCGTCGGCCGTCGACGAGACACGGCCGAACAGGTCGGCCTCGTAGGCCACGCTGGCCTGGGCGCGCCAGGTGGTCGACGGGCTGGTCGGCGTGCCGTCGGGCAGGCCGCGCGACACCGCCGAGGGGCGCTGGCGCGACGGGCCGAAGGCGGCGTCCAGGCTGGGGAAGAAGGCGGCGCGCGCCTCGCGCTGCAGTGCGCGGGCCTGGGTCAGGCGGGCGGCGGCGGCCTGCAGGTTCTGGTTGGCGCGCAGCGCTTCTTCCTGCAGCTGGTTCAGGCCCTCGTCGCCGAACAGCTTCCACCATTCGCCGCGCAGGGCTTCCTCGGAGGGTTCGGCGGTTTTCCAGCTGCCGGCTTCCGAGGCGGGCAGGGCGGCTTCCTTGTAGGCAGCCGGGGTGGCGGCCGCGGGCCGCTGGTAGTCCGGTCCCACCGCGCAGCCGGCCAGCACGAGCAGCGTGGCAAGCAGGGCGGAACCGCGGATCAGTCTTTTCTTCATGATGGCTATTCTCTTGAGGGCGCGTCCCGCCCCGCTGGACGGGACGCGCTGGCTTCTCGCTCTAGTCCTGGTTCGATGGCCGGATCAGGCGCCGTGCTGCGAGGCGGGCGGCGCGTGCGGGTCGATGTGCGGCACGCAGACCGGCGCTTCATGCGGCGCCGCCGAATGCAGCTTCTTGCCGCCGATGGAGCGCAGCAGCACGTAGAACACCGGCGTCAGGAACAGGCCGAACAGGGTCACGCCCAGCATGCCGAAGAACACGGCGACGCCCATGGCGTGGCGCATTTCCGAGCCGGCGCCGGACGACAGCACCAGCGGTACCACGCCCATGATGAAGGCGATCGACGTCATCAGGATGGGGCGCAGGCGCAGGCGGCTGGCCTCGATGGCGGCTTCCAGCGGGCTGCGGCCGTTCATCTCCAGCTCGCGGGCGAATTCCACGATCAGGATCGCGTTCTTGGCCGACAGGCCCACCAGCACCATCAGCCCGATCTGGGTGAAGATGTTGTTGTCGGCGCCGGTCAGGTACACGCCCGTCAGCGCCGCCAGGATGCTCATCGGCACGATCATGATCACGGCCAGCGGCAGCGTCAGGCTTTCGTACAGCGCGGCCAGCACCAGGAACACCAGCAGCACGCTGATGGGGAACACCCACAGGCCGGCGTTGCCCGCCAGGATCTGCTGATAGGTCAGGTCGGTCCATTCCAGCTTCATGCCGCGCGGCAGCGTCTCGGCGGCCACGCGCTCGGCCGCGGCCTGGGCCTGGTCGGACGAATAGCCCGGCGCCGGCCCGCCGTTGATGTCGGCGGCGGTGTAGCCGTTGTAGCGCACCACCATTTCCGGG
This sequence comes from Achromobacter sp. Marseille-Q0513, assembly GCF_018195695.1. Taxonomy (NCBI): domain Bacteria; kingdom Pseudomonadati; phylum Pseudomonadota; class Betaproteobacteria; order Burkholderiales; family Alcaligenaceae; genus Achromobacter; species Achromobacter sp. Marseille-Q0513. The sequence goes on from NZ_JAGTJY010000175.1 coordinate 2,048, forward strand.
CCGAAGGTCTGCTTGACCGTGACCAGCGACGACAGCGGCACCATGTCGCCGGCGCTGTTACGGGTCTTCAGCTGCAGGATGTCGTCGGCATGGGCGCGGAACGGCGCGTCCGCCTGTGCCCGCACCTGGAAGACGCGGCCGAAGCGGTTGAAGTCGTTCACGTACATCGAGCCCAGGTAGATCTGCATGGTGTCGAACACTTCCGTCACCGGCACGCCCAGCTGCTTGGCCTTGACGCGGTCCAGGTCGACGTCCAGCTGCGGCACGTTGATCTCGTAGCTGGAGAAGGCCGGGCCCAGTTCCGGCGCCTGGCGCGCCTTGGCCAGGAAGGCGGCCTTGGCCTTGTCCAGCTCGGCGTAGCCGGCTGCGCCGCGGTCCTCGATCTGGAACTTGAAGCCGCCCAGCGTGCCCAGACCCATCACGGGCGGGGGCGGGAACACGGCGATGAACGCGTCCTGGATGGCGGCGAATTTCTGGTTCAGCGAGCCCGCGATGGCGTTGCCCGACAGCGCGGCGCCCTTGCGCTCGTTGAAGGGCTTGAGCATCACGAACACGATGCCGGCGCTGGAGCTGTTGGTGAAGCCGTTGATCGACAGGCCGGGGAACGCGATGGCGCTCTGCACGCCGGGTTCCTTCAGGGCGATGTCGCTCATGCGTCGGATCACCGCGTCGGTGCGGTCCAGCGAGGCGCCGTTGGGCAGCTGCGTGAAGCCGATCAGGTACTGCTTGTCCTGCGCGGGCACGAAGCCGCCGGGCACCAGGTACGACACGCCGATGGTGGCGGCCACCAGCAGCGCGTAAACGCCCATGGCGCCGGCCTTGCGGCGGATCACGCCGGACACGCCCACGCCATAGGATTCCGAGGCGCGGCCGAACATGTTGTTGAACCAGTTGAAGAAGCGGCCGAAGACGCGGTTCATGCCACGGGTCAGCCAGTCGGGCTTCTCGTGATGGCCCTTGAGCAGGATGGCCGACAGCGCCGGCGACAGCGTCAGCGAGTTGAACGCCGAGATCACCGTCGAGATGGCGATGGTCATGGCGAACTGCTTGTAGAACTGCCCGGTCAGGCCGGTCATGAAGGCCAGCGGCACGAACACCGCGCACAGCGTCAGCGCGATGGCGATGATAGGGCCGCTCACTTCCCGCATGGCGCGGTAGGTCGCCTCGCGCGGGGTGAGCCCGGCGGCGATGTTGCGCTCGACGTTTTCCACCACCACGATGGCGTCGTCCACCACGATGCCGATGGCCAGCACCATGCCGAACAGCGACAGCGCGTTGATGGAATAGCCGAAGACCAGGAGCAGCGCGAAGGTGCCCACGATGGAGACCGGCACGGCCAGCAACGGGATGATGGACGCGCGCCAGGTCTGCAGGAACAGGATCACCACCAGAACCACCAGCGCGATCGCTTCCAGCAGCGTGTGAACCACCGCCTCGATACTGGCGCTGACGAACTGGGTGGGGTCGTACTCGATACGGTACTCCACGCCCGGGGGAAAGTCCTGGGCCAGCTCGGCCATGGCCGCGCGCACCTTGGTGGACACGTCCAGCGCGTTGGCGCCGGGCGACTGCATGATGCCCATGCCCACCGCCTGCTTGTTGTCCAGCAGCGAGCGCAGGCCGTATTCCTGGGCGTCCAGCTCCACGCGCGCCACGTCGGACAGGTGCGTCACGGCGCCGTCGGGCGAGGTCTTCAGGATGATGTCGCGGAACTCTTCCTCGGTTTGCAGGCGGCCGCGCGCGTTCACGTTCAGCTGCAGCGGCACGTCGCCCAGCGTGGGCGAGGCGCCGATCACGCCGGCGGCGACCTGCACGTTCTGCTCGCGGATGGCGCTGACCACTTCGCCGGCGGTCATGCCGCGCTGGGCGACCTTCTGCGGGTCCAGCCAGACGCGCATCGAGTAGTTGCCCGAGCCCCACACCGTCACTTCGCCCACGCCGGTGATGCGGGCCAGGCGGTCCTTGACGTTCAGGATCGCGTAGTTGCGCAGGTAGGTGATGTCGTAGCGGTCATTGGGCGAGATCAGGTGCACCACCAGCGTCAGCGTGGGCGAGCTCTTGGCCGTGGTCACGCCCAGGCGCTGCACGTCCGGCGGCAGGCGCGGCAGCGCCTGCGAGACGCGGTTCTGCACAAGCTGCTGGGCCTTGTCCGGGTCCACGCCCAGCTTGAAGTTGACCGTCAGCGTCAGGTTGCCGTCGCTGTTGGCCTGCGACTGCATGTAGAGCATGTTCTCGACGCCGTTGATGGATTCTTCCAGCGGCGAGGCGACGGTTTCGGCGATGACCTTGGGGTTGGCGCCGGGGTACTGGGCGCGCACCACCACCGAGGGCGGCACGACTTCCGGGTACTCCGAGATGGGCAGCTGGAACATGGCCAGCAGGCCCGCCAGCAGCACCAGCACGGACAGCACGCCCGCGAAGATCGGCCGGTCGATGAAGAATTTCGAGATGTTCATGAGGATACTCGTCGGGTGCGGCGGCTCAGTTCACCGAGGCCGCGGCGTTCGATGCGGTCTGGACCGGCTTGCGCTGGGCCGAGGCCATGGGCACGACGGTGGGCGTTACGGGGTCGCCCGGACGCACGCGTTGCAGGCCGTTGACGACGATGCGCTCGCCGGCCGCGAGGCCGGAATCGACCACGCGCAGGCCGTCCTGGTTGGCGCCCAGCTTGACCTGGCGATAGATGGCGTTGTTCTTGTCGTCCAGCACCAGCACGTAGCGCTTGTCCTGGTCGGTGCCGATGGCCTTCTCGTCGATCAGCACGGCCTGGCGCGGCTCGGTGCCTCCCAGGCGGATGCGGGCGTACAGTCCGGGCAGCAGCGAACCGTCGCCGTTGTCGAACTCGGCGCGCACGCGGATGGTGCCGGACGTGGCGTCCAGGCGGTTGTCCACCGATTGCACGACGCCGGTGCGCGAATAACCGTCCTCGTTGGCCAGGCCCAGTTCCACCGGCACGCTGCCGGCCTTGCCGTTGCGGGCCGGGTTGATGTACTTCAGGAAGGTTTGTTCGTCCACGTCGAACGATGCGTACATCTTGGACACCGACACCAGCGTGGTCAGCGGCACCGAGGCGGCGCCGGCGGCGACCACGTTGCCCACCGTGACCTCGGCGCGCGAGACGCGGCCGGCCACCGGGGCCTCGATGCGGGTGTAGCCCAGGTTCAGCTTGGCGTAGTCCAGCGCGGCCTGGGCGCCCTGCAGGTTGGCGGCGGCTTCGCGGGCGGCGTTCTGCTTTTCCTCGAAGTCGCGGCGCGCGATGGCGTTGTCGCCCAGCAGGCGCTGGCCGCGCGCCAGTTCGCTGGCGGTGTAGGAAGCGCGGGCGCGCGCCGCCGTCAGGGTGGCGGCGGCGCGGTCCACCTCGGCCGCGTAGGGGCGCGGGTCGATGGTGAAGAGCACGTCGCCCTTCTTGACGATGGTGCCGTCCTGGAAGTGCACGGCGGTCAGGGTGCCGGAGACCAGCGGTCGGATGTCGACCCGGTCGATGGCTTCCAGCCGGCCGGAATAGCGCTGCCAGTCGACGATGGTCTTGTTGACCACTTCGGCCACGTCGACCTGGGGCGCGGCGGGCGCGGTCTGGGCCTGGGCGGCATTGGCGCCGGCGGGCGCGCGAAACAGGGCATAGCCGCCGCCGGCCGCGATGACGGCTGCGAAAACGGCGAGCACAGCAAAACGATTACGCGAAACCATGATGTTCCTTGATGTGAGGAGAGGAGCGAAGCGTCCGCGCGTAAAGGCCGGGGGGCGGGCGGCGGCGGCCGGCGGGCCGCCTGGGCACGGCAATCCTCGGCTTCCGTTTTATGTTGCGTTGCAACATCGACCGGGGTCGGCTGTCCGGCGCTGGCAGCTTGGCTAGGGCTGGCCGGGGCGCGGACGCGGAGGCTGAGGGTTGACGTGCCCGTCTGGCGGTGCCGGGAGGCACGGGCGCTTCAAGATGGTTGCCATTCTGAGTGTTATCTGGTGCCGGATAAACCCGTCTAATTCGGCAACACTAGTCGTCAGGATCGACTAATCTCGACGGGTTTCGGGTTATGCTTCCCACACCCCGACTTTTACAGAGCACGCCGACATGGACCGCTTCCAGGCTATGCAGGTGTTCGTGCGCGTCGTGGACGCCAATAGCTTCACCCGGGCGGCCGACAGCCTTTCCCTTCCGCGCACCACCGTCACCACCATCATCCAGAACCTCGAACGCCTGCTGGGCGTGCGTCTGCTGAACCGCACCACGCGGCGCATCGGCCTGACGCCGGACGGCGCCGGCTATTACCAGCACTGCGTGCGCATCCTGGCCGACGTCGAGGAAACCGAGGCCTGCTTCCAGGAAGCGGCGTTGCGCCTGAAAGGGCGGCTGCGCATCGACGTGCCGACCTGCATCGGCCGGCTGATCCTGATTCCGTCATTGTGCGATTTCCACGACAAGTACCCCGATGTCGAGCTGGTGCTGGGCCTGGGCGACCGGCCGGTGGACATGGTGCAGGAAGCCGTCGACTGCGTGATCCGCTCCGGCGACCTGGAGGATTCCAGCCTGGTGGCGCGCCGCATCGGCATGCTGCAGACCGTGACCTGCGCGTCGCCGTCGTACATCGCGCGCCATGGCATGCCGCAGACCATCGAGGAACTGGGCCGGCACCACGCAGTGCATTACTTCATGAGCCGCAGCGGCCGCAATTGCGCCTGGAACTTCAAGGTGGACGGCAAGCACCAGGAAGTCGAAATGAAGGGCACGGTGGCGGTGAACGAGGCCGGCGCCTACCTGGATTGCGGGCTGAAGGGCTTCGGCCTGATCCAGACCCCGCGCTACATGGCGCTGCCGCATCTGCAATCGGGCGAGCTGATCGAGGTGCTGCCGCAGTGGAAGCCCGGCGCCGTGCCGATGTCCATCCTCTACCCGCAGAGCCGCCAGCTCTCGCCCAAGGTGCGCGCCTTCGCCGACTGGGTGGCCGAGCTGTTCGCCAGCTGTCCGCTGTTGAGCGGCCGCGACGAGACCGATCCCGCCGCGCTCACCTGCGGCGTCTTCAAGACCGAGGCGGCCAAGGCCCGGCTGCCCGCGCCGCAGCCCGAGCCCGCCCGCGCCACGCTGACCGAGGCCCTGCTGGGCCGGCGCAGCGCCCGCGAGGAAGCGGCGGAATACGCACTGTAGCCGGACGATGGCGCCGGCCAGATCAGGGTCGGCCGCCATCGCGCCGAGCGGCGCGAGACTCCGTCCCGGACGCTTTCGCATCCGCCCGTCCCCGTTTCCTGGGGAAACCCCGTAGCAATTACAGGCTTCGCGTCCATCGCATGATGTGAAACGTCTGTATAGTCCGACAGTCAAAGCCCGTAACGCCTTTTCTGTCGATACGCATACATGCAGCCTGTCCTTCCCGCATACCTGATCGCCCGTGGGCTTTTGTTGCTCGTACTGTTGGCGGGAGCGTATTTCCTCAGCGGTTTCCTGGTGCCCGCGCTGGCGGCGCTGATCATCGGCCTGGCCAGCTGGCCGGTCTACCAGCGCCTGGTGACGCGCTGCGGCGGACGCACCGCGTTGGCGGCCACGCTGGCGCTGCTGGTGGTCATCGTGGTGCTGGTCGTGCCGCTGTCGCTGGCGCTGTCCTACGCCATCAAGGAAGCCAGCTCCTTCTTCGCCTGGGCCATCGCGGCCAACCGCCACGGCGTCGACGTGCCCGCCTGGATCACGTCCATGCCGGTGCTGGGCGAGCGGCTGGCGGAGTACTGGCAGGCCTACATTGGCCAGCCCCACGCGCTGGGCGCGCTGGTCGAGGCCGTCAGCGGCGAACACCTGGGCAACATCTACCGCATGGTGCTGGCCGCCACCGGCAATGTGTTCCAGCTGCTGCTGACCGTGCTGTTCATGCTGATCACGCTGTTCTTCGTCTACAAGGACGGCAACCGCATGGTGGCCCAGCTGGACGTGCTGGGCGAACGCATCCTGCCGGCGCGCTGGCAGCGTTTCTCGCGCGTGGTGCCGGCCACCATCAACTCCACCGTCACCGGCATGGGCCTGATCGCCCTGGGCGAGGGCGTGGTGCTGGGCGTGGCCTACTGGATCGCCGGCGTGCCCTCGCCGGTGCTGCTGGGCGTGGTGACCGGCTTCATGGCGCTGATCCCCGGCGGCGCGCCGCTGTCCTTCACGCTGGTGTCGCTGTACCTGGTCGGCTCCGGCCACATGGTCGCCGGCATCGCGCTGATGGTCTGGGGCAGCGTGGAGCTGTTCATCGTCGACAAGACCCTGCGTCCGCGCCTGGTGGGCGGGCCGGTCAAGCTGCCGTTCCTGCCGACCTTCTTCGGCCTGGTGGGCGGGGTCAAGACCATGGGCATCGTGGGCCTGTTCGTCGGCCCGGTGCTGATGGCGCTGCTGGTGGCCGTGTGGCGCGAATGGGTGCACCACGAGGAACAGGAGCGCGACGCCGCCGCCGGCAAGTAAGTAATCCGGCGCGGCCGACGGCCGCCACCCCTGCGCGCCACGGGAGATTGAAATTTCTGTCTTGACAGAAATTTCAGGCGCCTCGACACTGGAGTCATGAAACTGACTCCCATCGCACAACGCTTCATTCTCCACTGGGGAGACATGGGCAACAGCTGGGGCGTGAACCGGACGGTCGCGCAGATCCACGCGCTGCTCTTCTTCCACGGCAGGCCGCTGAACGCCGAGGAAATCGCCGACACGCTGAACGCCGCGCGCTCCAACGTCAGCAACAGCATCAAGGAATTGCTGAACTGGGGCCTGATCCGCAGCAGTCGCCGGCCCGGCGACCGGCGCGATTACTTCGAAACCTCCGCCGATGTCTGGGAACTGCTGCGCACCATCGTGCGCGAGCGCAAGCAGCGCGAGTTCGACCCCACTTCGCAGATGCTGCGCGACCTGATCGCCGAACCCGGCTTCGAGGCGGAATCGCCCGACACCCAGGACCGCGTGCACGAGACGCTGCGCCTGATGGAATCACTGGGCATCTGGACCGACGAGATGCTGCGCCTGTCTCCCGCCACGCTGGACAAGGTGCTGCGCCTGGGCGCCAGCGTGCAACGCTTCATCCGTTCCGGGCCGCCGCCCACGGCCGCCCCCAAGCGCAAGCGCTGAGCGGATATTTCTGTAATTAGAGAAATGTGAGGCCACCATGCGTATCCTGGTCTGCGGCGGCACGGGTTTCATCGGCCGTCATATCGTCGACAGCCTGAAGCAGGCGGGCTACGAGCCCGTGCAGCGCAGCCGCCGCACGGCGCCCCCTCTGGATTTTTCCAGGGCGCTCGCGGCCGAGGCCTGGTTGCCGCATCTGGCCGGCATCGACGCCGTGGTCAACGCCGTGGGCGTGCTGCGCGACAGCGCCAGCCGGCCGCTGCAAGCCATGCATGCCGACGCTCCCATCGCGCTGTTCGATGCCTGCGCGGCGGCGGGCGTGCGGCGGGTGGCGCAGATCTCGGCCCTGGGCATCGCCCACAGCGCCACGCGCTACGCCAGCACCAAGCGCGCCGCCGACGAGCATCTGCTGGCGCTGACGCAGCAGGGGCGGTTGAACGGCTGCGTGCTGCGTCCCAGCGTGGTGTTCGGCGCCGGCGGCGCCAGCAGCCAGCTGTTCCTGGCCCTGGCGCGCCTGCCAGCCCTGCTGCTGCCGCGTCCGGTCCTGCAGGCGCGCGTGCAGCCCGTGGCCGTGCGCGACCTGGCGGACGTGGTGGCGCGCATGGCGGGTTCGGATGCGCCGTCGGGCCTGATCGAGATCGGTGGACCCGAGGCCCTGCCGTTGGCGCAGCTGATCGCCAATCTGCGCGCGCAGATGGGCCACCGGCCGGCTTGCGTCGGCCCGCTGCCCGGCTGGCTGAGCCGGGCCAGCGCGCGCGCGGGCGACTGGCTGCCGGTGTCGCCCTGGTGCAGCGAAACGCTGGCGCTGCTGGAAAGCGACAACGTCACCGATCCGGCCACCCTGGAACGCTGGCTGGGCCGGCCCGGCGTCGCGCCCGGGCAGCTGCTGGCCACGCTGCGCAGCGATTGAAACGGAGCCGTCGCATGTCATCGTCCGCCGCGAACATCATTCCTCCCGGGCTGCGCCTCATGCATGCCAGCCTGGTCATCGTCTGGCTGGGCACGGCGCTCGTCAGCGCGCTGGAACACAAAGGCCTGAGCGCGCGGCTGCTGGCCGACGCCGGCATCCTCGGCACGCGCTGGCAGGCCCTGCTGGTCTGGAGCGGCCTGCTGGCCGATCTGGCCGTGGGCCTTGCGCTGTGGCTGCGGCCCGGTCGCGCCAGCTATCTGGCGGCGCTGGCGCTGATGCTGGCGATGACCGTGACGGCCACCGTCCTGCAGCCCGCGCTGTGGCTGCATCCGCTCGGGCCGCTGCTCAAGAACCTGCCGATCGCGGCCATGCTGCTGCACCTGATGTCGGCCCAAGCCAAGAAGAAGGAGCTCGCATGAATGCCTATCTGTTGCTCAAGTCCGTGCATATCGTGTCCAGCGTGCTGATGGTGGGCACCGGGCTGGGGTCGGCCTTCTACATGTTCTTCACCAACCGCAGCGGCAACGTCGCCGCCCAGGCCGTGGTCAGCCGGCTGGTGGTGCGCGCCGACTGGTGGTTCACCACGCCCTGCGTGATCATTCAGCCGATCTCGGGCATCGCGCTGGCGCACATGGCGGGCTGGTCGCTGACGACGCCCTGGCTGGCGCTGTCCATCGGCCTGTACGCGCTGGCGGGCGTCTGCTGGCTGCCGGTGGTCTGGCTGCAGCTGCGCATGGCGGTCATGGCGCGCGACGCGCACGCGGCGCAGGGGGCGCTGCCCGAACTGTACGCGCGGTATGCGCGGCGTTGGGAGGCGCTGGGCTACCCGGCCTTCATCGCCATGGCCGTGACCTACTACCTGATGGTCAACAAGCCGGCGCTGTGGGGCGCATGAAACCCGCGTCGGGAGCGCGGGCTTGCCCATGGCGATTTGCAGTAATCTAGCGCCCTTGCGTCCGCTTGCTGTCGATGCCCCGCGGATGCCCGTGTTGCCTTGAGAATCGAGATGGCCGCGTTGCCCACAGATGAACAGATAGCCGTCCTGCGCGAGCAGGGTTTCGTGGTGGCGCGCGGTTTCGCCGATGCGGGCAGGGTGGCCGCCTTGCGCGCGCTGTCCGAGCGCCACTTGCGGGATCACGTCGCGCCGATCGAATACGAGGCCGACCTGCGCTACCCCGGCGCGCCCGAATCGCGCCAGGCCGAGGGCGGCCAGACCGTGCGCCGCCTGCTGTCCGCCTATGGTCGCGACCCGCTGTACGCGCAATGGGCCACGGACCCGGCCATCGGCCAGTGGCTGGCGCGCTATTTCGGCGAGACGCCGGTGCTGTCCACCGTGCACCACAACTGCGTCATGACCAAGCATCCGGCCTATGGCAGCCTGACCGGCTGGCATCAGGACATCCGCTACTGGTCGTTCTCGGATACCGATCTGGTGTCCTGCTGGCTCGCCCTGGGCCACGAGACCCGCGCCAACGGCGGCCTTTCATTCATCCCCGGTTCGCATGCGGCGGCGTTCCAGCCGGCCCAGTTCGACGCCAAGAAATTCTTCCGCGACGACGAGCCGCTGAACACGCCCTGGATCGCGCGCGCGGTCTGTCCGGACCTGGAGCCGGGCGACGTGGTGTTCTTCCACTGCCGCACGCTGCACGCCGCCCAGGGCAACAGCAGCGACCGCGTCAAGCTGTCGCTGGTCCACACCTACCATCCGCAATCCTGTCACCCGCTGCCCGGCACGCGCTCGGCCAGCCAGCCGGGCGTGCCGCTAGCGGGCTGAGCCCGGCCTCAGCCGCGCCGGCCCAGCCGCCACAGCAGCAGCGCCGACAGCGCAATCGCGGCCACGTTGAATTGCAGCGCGCTGGCGAAGGCCTGCGCATAGCGGTCGCCGGCAGGCAGGCCGGCGCCGGCCTCCAGGGCGCCGCCGAACAGCATGCCCGCCGCCGCCACGCCCAGTGCCGCGCCCACCTGTTGCAAGGTCGACACCACGCCGGCGGCCATGCCGGCCTGATGGTCGGGCACCAAGCCCAGCGCCAGGTTCACCAGCGGCGTGTTGACCGCGCCCTGCGCCGCGCCCAGCCACACCAGCACCGGCACCAGCGACCAGGGCGCCAGCGCGCCGCTGGCCGCGCCCACCTGCAGCATCAGCGCCGTCGTGGCGCCGCCATAGAGCAGCGCGGCCAGCGCAATGGCCGGCGTGCCATAGCGCGCTACCAATCGGGGCGCCAGCATCGAGCCGGCCACGAAGCCCACGCTGGCCGGCGCGAAGATGGAACCCGCCGTCAGCGCATCCACGCCCAGCCCGGTCTGCATCAGCAGCGCGTAGCACAGGAACAGCGCGGCGGCCGTCGAGAACACCAGCAGCACCAGCAGGCAACCGGTGGCGAAGCGCGGCTGCGTCAGCAGGGTCATGTCCACCAGCGGCGCACCGCCGGCCGCGCCGATGCGGCGCTGCGCACGCACGAACAATGCCAGCGCGGCCACGGCCAGCATGGCGCTGGCCAGCGTCCAGGCAGGCCAGTGCCGCGCCGGGCCCTCGATCAGCGCCAGCATCAGCAGGCCCAGGCCCAGCCCGGCCAGCGCGGCGCCGGGCCAGTCCATCGACGAGGCCGAAGGTTCGCGCGACTCCGGCAGATGGCGCGCCAGCTTCCAGGCGGCCAGGCCCAGCGGCACATTGACCAGGAAGATCACGCGCCAGGACAGGCCGAACAGGTCGGCATGCACGATCCAGCCGCCCAGCACCTGGCCGGCGATGGCCGCCAGCCCCAGCGTCATGCCCAGCAGGCCGAAGGCGCGGCGGCGCGCGTGGCCGTCGTAGCTGACGCGGATCAGCGCGTACACCTGCGGGAACAGCATGGCCGCCGCCACGCCCTGCAGCACGCGCGCCGCGATCAGCGCATTGGCGTCCGGCGCTAGTCCGCACAGCGCCGAGGTCAGCGCGAAGCCCAGCATGCCCAGCACGAACAGCCGGCGCCGGCCCAGGCGGTCGCCCAGCCGGCTGCCGGCGATCAGCAGCACGCCATAGGCCAGCTCGTAGGCCACGATGATGAAGTTGATCTGCGCGAAGCTCGCGTCCAGCGTGCGTTGCATGCTGGGGATGGCGATGTTCACCACGAACAGGTCGAAGATGGTGATGAAGCCGCCGGACAGCAGCACGGCCAGACCCAGGCGGCCGGGTTGCGCGGCCTGGGCGGGGC
>NZ_JAGTJY010000176.1:0-13183 GCF_018195695.1 Achromobacter sp. Marseille-Q0513
TCCAGGGATTCTGCGTGGGCGCGCCGTAGACCGGCGATTCGGAGGTGGGGCTGAGCCCGAGCTCGGCGCTGGTAGTGCGGCCGAAGGGAATCAGGCCGGCGCGGCGGTAGCGGACGACGAGCTCGGCGTCCACGTTCCACTCGACCTGGCCGTACAGCACCGAGCCCATGGCGCTGGGCAGGCCCAGCGCGGCCGTGCCCAGGTCCTTGAGCAAGGTCGGCACGCCCAGGAACGGACGCGCGGCCAGCAAGGCCCGCCGCCCGTCCTGCGTCAGGCTCGCCAGTTCTTCGTCCGTCTTGGCGGCCAGGCTCAGGCCCAGTTCTTCCCGCAGTCCGCAGACCGCGTTGATGTCGGGATTGCGCGCGGCGACCCGCTCCAGGGCGTCGCGCATGGCCTGGCTGGCCGTGGTCTGGCCATCGGCGATGGCCGCGGCCAGCCCGGTCGCGTCGAGGGAAGAAGGATCGTGGCGTTCAGCGGTGCCCATGCTTGCGATGCTCCAGGTATCGACGGCGGATTGCCGCAAGCATGAGGATATCCACTGTATGGCGGGGCAACAAGCCGCCTCCCTTCCAAGGCAAGACGGCTGGACGAGAAAGTTGGACACGACTCAGCAAGGGCAGCGATCCCGATCACGGGAGGCGGCTGTCCCCATCGGGCGGGCAGGTCCCAGCCCTGGATTTGTCATACGCGAAGTAGTAGGATTTAATCCTACTAGATTAAGGAACACCCATGCGCACCACACAGCAGATGAGCATCACCCTGCCCAACGAGATGGCGGACGTCGTGAAGTCCAAGGTTCGCGCCGGTGAATATGCCAGTGAAAGCGAAGTGATTCGTGACGGCCTCAGGGCTTTGATGGCGCGAGACCGCGTCGTCGAAGCCTGGCTGCGCGAGACGGCGGTTCCCGCGGCGCGGGCCTTGCAAGACGATCCCGCCCGTGCACTCTCGGCCGACCAGGTCCGCGAACATCTAGAGAAGCGCCGCAAGACCACGCGGGGAACCCGAGAGTGAGCTATGCCGTCCTCTTTTCCCCCGAGGCGCTTGAACAACTCGAAGGCATCGAAGACTACATAAGCCACGCAGGATCGCCCGCGATTGCCGCGCGGTATGTGGATGCGATCGTCGCCAGTTGCATCAAATTGGCCGATTTCCCCATGCGCGGACGCCGCCGGGACGATCTGATGCCAGGTCTTCGCATCACCAACCATCGCGGCCGCGCCGTCATCGCGTTCATGGTCGACGAGCGCCTGCGGACCGTCTCGGTCATCGGCGTTTTCTATGGCGGCCAGGACTACGAATCGGTCCTTGAAGAGGACGGCGACTAGCGCCCAGCCTCAAGCGGCAGGCCCGGTCCGGACTCCAGATTGCCGCATCAGCGCCCGATGCGCGAGGCGTCTGTCCCCGCCTGCCGATCGCTTCACCTGGACTCGGGATCTTCCCGTTCATCCGGACTGGCGGACACACTGGATTCGGCGGCATCGTCCAATTCCTGCCCGCCCAGCACCAGCCGCGCGTCGGCCTCGGGCAAGGCTTCGACGTTCTTCAGGTTGCGCAGCATGGCGCGCGTGCGCACTTCGGTCTGGCCGATCTTGTTGCTGGCGTTGTCCAGCGTCTTCTTGACGCTGGCCAGCGCCTCGCCGAACTTGCCGAACTCGGTCTTGACGGCGCGCAGCACCTGCCAGACCTCGGACGAACGCTGCTCGATGGCCAGGGTGCGAAAGCCCATCTGCAGGCTGTTCAGCAAGGCCGCCAGATTGCTGGGGCCGGCCACGTTGACGCGCAGGCCGTGCAGCCGGTCCAGCAGCCCCGGACGCCGCAGCACCTCGGCATACAGGCTTTCGGTGGGCAGGAACATGATGGCGAAATCGGTGGTGTGCGGCGGCGCCACGTACTTGGCGGCGATCAGCCGGGCCTGCGCCTCCACCGCCTTGCCCAGCGCCGCGCCCGCCGCGCGCGCGCCCTCGGCGTCGGCGGCTTCCTGGGCGTCCATCAGGCGCTCGTATTCTTCCTTGGGGAACTTGGCGTCGATCGGCAGCCAGACCGGCGCGCCGCCCGCCCTGCCCGGCAGGCGCACGGCGAATTCCACGATCGCGTCGCTGCCCGGCACCGGCTTGACGTTGCTGGCGTACTGATCCGGCGTCATGTTGTCTTCGATCAGCCGCGCCAGCTGCACCTCGCCCCAGGTGCCGCGCGACTTCACGTTGGTCAGCACGCGCTTGAGATCGCCCACGCCCGCGGCCAGCGCCTGCATTTCACCCAGGCCCTTGTGCACCGCCTCCAGCCGCTCGGAGACCAGCTTGAACGATTCGCCCAGCCGCTGTTCCAGCGTGGCGTGCAGCTTTTCGTCCACGGTCCGGCGCATTTCGTCGAGTCGGGCGCCGTTGTCGGCCTGCAGCAGTTGCAGCCGCTGGTCGACGGTGGCGCGCACTTCGGACAGGCGGCGCTCGTTGATCTGGATCAGCCCCTGCAGCTGCTCGCCGAAGCCGGCGGCGAACCGGGCCAGCGATTCTGCGGACTCGGCGCGGGCGGCCTGGGCGTCGCGCCCCAGGCCGGCGCGCAGCTCGTCCTGGGCCTGCCCCAGCTCCGCGCGCAGGGCGCGGGCCGACTCCGCCAGTTCGCCGCGCAGGCCGCGCTGGCCCTCGGCGATGTCGGCGCGCAGCGCGCGCTCGGTGCGTTCCAGCCCTTCGAGCAGCGCGTCCAGGCGGGCGGGGCCGGCGGACGGGCGCAGGCAGGCCGCGAGGCCAAGCAGGCAGGCCAGCACGGCGCCACCGGCCGCGACCCAAAGCAGGATGTCATTCAAGGTCAAGGGACTCGCCTCCAAAACAGGGATTTTAGGATGCGGCCCGGTATTTTGGCTCTGGATGGCCCTGGATAAAAAGCCAGCTCCGCCAGTCGGGTATGCCTGCCTGCTCCGCGCAACAGCATTAAACTGTTAACAATCTGCATGAGCACGCAACTGTTTTGAACTCCGCCGATCTTCCATCCTGTAGCAACCCAGTCTCGTTTCAATCGATCTTCGGTCCCCTGAACCTGGACGCGGAATCCCCCCTGGCGGTCGGCGGCGACCGTCACATCTTCCAGCACCCGAACGCCCCTTCCCTGCTCGTCAAGGTGATGGACATGAAGGCGCGCGCCCGCTACCTGCAAGCGCGGCCGTTCAAGCGCTGGTACAAGCAGTATCAGCGTGAAAGCGCCTACCGCGTCTACCTGAACGAGATCACCGAATACGTCAACACCACCACCCGCCCCTCCGGCGTGTGGCAGGTGCCGCTGGCCCGCATCCTGGGCGTGGCGCAGACCTCGCTGGGGCTGGGGCTGCTGGTGGAGAAGATCACCGACGACGCGGGCGGGATCGCGCCCACGGTGGCGAGCCTGGCGCGCCAGGGCCGGCTGGACGAGGCCCTGCGGGCGCGGCCGGACGAGCTCTTCGAGGATCTGGCCGACGCCCATGTCGTGCTGCCTTCCTTCTCGCCCTCCCCCCTCGCCTCCGGCCGCAACGCCGCCGGCCAGCTCGGGCTGTCCCTGATCGACGGTTTCGGCTCGCTGCCCCTGATTCCGCTATACGCCTGGAGCCGGCGCCTGAACCGCCGCCGCGTGCGGCAGAAGTACGCCGAGATGCTGGCCTCGATGGAGCGCCGGGCGCGGCAAGCCACCGACCGCTCCGCCTGAGACGGCGCTTTCCGCAGTGCCCTGACGTCAGCCGGCGCCTGGCGCGCTGAACAAGGCTGCGCCCGCTACGCCCCGCCCGGCGGTGGCAATTCCCTGTCCCGCCCATCCACCCAGACGTAGTCGCGACCCGCGACCTGGCCGCGCCGCAACGGGTTGCGAGTGCAGAACGCGGCATAGGCCGGGTCCACATAGCGGTATTGCAGATGCTCGTCGCGGCCCGCCGGAATGCCCAGCCGGGCGCAGCGCACCAGGGCGGCGGGACGCTCGCCCACGTCCTCCACATACAGCGCCTCGGGGTCGAAGCGACGCGCATCCCAGTCCGGCACTTTCAAGCCCAGGGCGCGGCACAGCAGCGTCTGGCCGGCGCACAGCTTGTGCGGCGGACGCGCGCGCCCCGCCGCGTCGGGATTGAGCGCCTGCATGCGCGCCAGCGCCTCTGGCCCCGAGCGCGCGTCGACCCAGGGATGAGCGGACTTGATCAGCACCGCGTTGCCCGGCCCGGCGGCGCTGAAGTTCAGCGAGTCGCCGCCGCGCGCGTAGTACATGTAGATGACGCCGCCGTCCATGAACAGCGCGCGCCGCTTGTGGGTATAGCCCAGCGAGGCGTGGCTGCCCTTCTCGGCCTGGTAGTAGGCCTCGGTCTCGATGATGCGGGCCGACAGCCACAGGCCGTCGACGCGATGCCGGATCACCTTGCCCAAGAGGTCGCGCGCCAGTTCACGGGCGTCGCGGTCAAAAAAAACGTCGGGCAGCGCCGCTGCGGCGCTGCCCGATGGAATTGCCTTGCCGGCCATGGCGCTGCGCGATCAGGCGAAGCGTTCGCCGTAGCGCTTTTCGCTGAAGCCGACCGTGACCTCGCCGTCCGGCGTGACCGTGACGGGGCGGCGCACCAGCGCCGGGTACTCGGCGATCAGCTGGGTCCATTGCGCGTCGGTGCTGGCGGCCTTGCGCTCGTCGGACAGCGCGCGCCAGGTCATGGACGTGCGATTGACCAGCTTTTCCCAGCCGCCCACCTTGCCGGCCCAGGCCTTGAGCGTGGCGGCAGCCACCGGATGATCGCGGTAGTCGACGAATTCATGCGCGACGCCATGCGCGCTCAGCCAGTCGCGCGCCTTGACGCAAGTGCTGCACTTGCTCAAACCATACAAAGTCGTTGATTTCATTTGGATTCGGTCTCTTTGCGCGATTGCAGTCGATTGGCCAGGATTACGCAGGTGCCCACCGCCAGGATGAACAGCGTGGCCAGGGCGTTGATCTCGGGCTTCAGGCCCAGCCGCACGCGCGAGAACACTTCCATCGGCAGCGTGCTGGAGCTGGGGCCCGACAGGAAGGACGCCAGCACCACGTCGTCCAGCGACAGCGTGAACGACAGCAGCCAGGCCGAGGCCAGCGCCGGCGCGATCAGCGGCAGCGTGATCTTGAAGAACACCACCAGCGGCGTCGCGCCCAGGTCCAGCGCGGCCTCTTCCAGCGAGCGGTCCAGGTCGCGGATGCGGGTCTGGATGACCACGGCGACGAAGGCCATGCACAGCGTGACGTGGCCGACCCAGATGGTGAACATACCGTTCTCGGCGGGCCAGCCCAGGTGGCCGCGCAGTTCGACGAACATCAGCAGCAGCGAGATGCCCAGCACCACCTCGGGAATGACCAGCGGCGCGCTCAGCATGCCCACGTACAGCGTGAAGCCGCGAAAGCGCCCCATGCGGGCCAGCACATAGCCGGCCCAGGTGCCGAGGATGACCGCCGCCGTGGCCGTCAGCGCGGCGATGCGGAACGACAGCCAGGCCGCGCGCAGCAGTGCCTCGTCGTTGAACAGAGAGTGGTACCAGCGCATCGAGAAGCCGGTCCAGGACGTGACCGCCGGCGACTCGTTGAACGAGAAGACCATCAGGCTGACGATGGGCACATACAGGAAGAAGTACCCCAGCCCCAGCGCGAGGGCGCGCAGCGTCTTGTTGGGGCCGTTCATTTGCGCCCCCCGCCGGCCTGTTCCTGCTGCTTGACCTGGTTGAACTGGAACAGCGCCAGCGGCACCAGGAGCAGCAGCACCATCACGCAGGTCACCGCCGAGGCCATCGGCCAGTCGGTGTTGTTGAAGAATTCATTCCACATCACGCGGCCCATCATCAGCGTGTTGGCCCCGCCCAGCATTTCCGGGATCACGTACTCGCCCACCGCCGGGATGAACACCAGCATGGCTCCGGCGATCACGCCCTGGCGCGACAGCGGCACGGTGATCTGCCAGAACGCCTGCCAGGGCTTGGCGCCCAGGTCATAGGCGGCTTCCAGCAGGCGCAGGTCCATCTTCACCAGCGTGGCGTAGAGCGGCAGGATGAAGAACGGCAGGTAGGCATAGACCATGCCGATATAGACCGCCAGGTCGGTGCGGTAGATTTCCAGCGGGCTGGAGATGATGCCCAGGGCCTGCAGCAGGTTGTTGAGCAGGCCGTCGTTGCGCAGGATGCCGACCCAAGCATACACGCGCAGCAGCAGCGAGGTCCAGAACGGCAGGATCACGCCCAGCAGCAGCAGGTTGCGCACCGAGGGCGAGGAACGCGCGATGTAATAGGCGATCGGGTAGCCGATCAGCACGCAACAGAGCGTGGTGATGGCGGCGATCTTGACCGAATTCAGGTAGGTGGCGAAATACAGGCTGTCCGTCAGGAGCAGGATGTAGCCGCGCAGGTGCAGGCTGAACTGCACCGCCTCGTCCTTGAATTCGGCCAGCGGGGTGTACGGCGGCACGCCGAATTGCAATTCGGCGAAGCTGATCTTGAAGACCAGCAGGAACGGCACCAGCAGGAACACCAGCAGCCAGGCGAACGGCGGCACCACTGCCAGCGTCTTGCCTGATGGCAGCCAGTCCCGGGGAGAAAAGCGGCTCATGGGATGGACCTCCGCGCCGCGTTCAGGACGACAGCACGGTGGCGCTGTCGGCGTCCCAGCTGACGAAGATCTCTTCGTCGATGCCGGGCGCGTCCATCTGCGCCAGCAGCAGGCTGGGCACGCTGGCCTCGACCATCATGCCGGAGTCCAGCCGGATCTGGTACAGCGCGTAGCTGCCCATCCAGGCCATGTGGCTGACCATGCCGTGCGCCCAGTTGTATTCGCCCTCGGGCTGGTTGCGCGACACCACCAGGCGCTCGGGCCGGATCGACACGTGCACGTCCATGCCCAGCGGCTCGCTCACGCCGTGGCTGACATACAGCGGGCGGGTCAGCTCGGCGCACTCGATGGCGACGTGGTCGGGTTCGTCGACCACGATGGTGCCGGTGAACATATTGGTCGAGCCGATGAAGCTGGCGACGAAGCGCGAGTTCGGGAAGGCGTAGACATCCTGCGGCGTGCCGCATTGGACGATCTGGCCTTCGGTCATGACGGCCAGGCGATGCGCCATGGTCATGGCCTCTTCCTGGTCGTGGGTGACCATGATGCAGGTCACGCCGACCTGCTCCAGGATCTTGACCAGTTCGATCTGGGTCTTCTGGCGGATCTGCTTGTCCAGCGCCGACATGGGCTCGTCCAACAGCAGCAGCTTGGGCCGCTTGACCAGGCTGCGCGCCAGCGCCACGCGCTGCTGCTGCCCGCCCGAAAGCTGGTTGGGCTTGCGCCGCGCATAGCCTGCCATCTGCACCAGGTCCAGCGCCTCGAACACGCGGTCGTGGATCTCGGCCCGGGGCACGCCTTCCTGCTTCAGGCCGAAGGCCACGTTGGCCTCGACCGTCATGTGCGGGAACAGCGCATAGGACTGGAACATCATGTTCACGGGCCGGCGGTACGGCGGCGTGCTGGTGATGTCCTCGCCGTCGAGCAGGATCTGGCCCGAGGTCGCTTCCTCGAAGCCCGCCAGCATGCGCAGCAAGGTCGACTTGCCGCTGCCGGAGCTGCCCAGCAGCGCGAATATCTCGTTGCGCTTGACCGACAGGTTGACGGAACGCACGGCGACCACGTCGCCGAAAATCTTCACTACGTCGGCGATCCGGACGAACTCGTCCGGATCGGCCGCGTGCTGCGCCGAGTAACGGCTATCGCTCATGATCGCTTATCTTCCGGACTTCAGCTCGGCCCACATGCGCGTTTGCAGGCGTTGGACGTTCAAGGGCTGGGCCTTGATCACATAGAGGGTCTTGGAGACCTCGGGCGACGGGTAGATCATGGGATTGTCGGCCACGTCCTTCACCACGTACTTGCGCGCCTCTTTGTTGGCGTTCGGGTAGAACATGGTGTTGGTGATGGCCGCGTGGACCTGGGGCGTCTCGATGTAGTTGATGAACGCCAGGGCCTCCTCGGGATGCGGCGCATCCTTCGGGATGACCATCAGGTCGAACCAGGCCGGGGCGCCGCCCTTGGGAATGAAGTAGTTCACTTCATAGGACTTCCTGGCTTCCTGGGCGCGCTTGCGGGCGATCATCACGTCGCCCGAAAAGCCGTAGACCATGCACAGGTCGCCCACGGCCAGCTCGTCGATATAGCCGGACGAGCTGAACTGGCGGATGTACGGGCGGATCTGCTTGAGCAGGTCCAGCGCGGCCTTGTAGTCGTCGGGGTTGGCGCTGTTGGGATCCTTGCCCAGGTACTTCAGCACCGCCGGGAACACCTGCGCGGCCTCGTCCAGCATCGAGATGCCGCATTCCTTGAGCTTGGCGGCGTTCTCGGGCTTGAACAGGATGTCCCAGTTGCCCAGGTCGACGTTGTCGCCCAGGATCTGCTTGACCTTGGTGACGTTGTAGCCCAGGCCGTTGGTGCCGTAGCCCCAGGGGATGGCGTACAGGTTGCCCGGGTCGACGCTGGCGACCAGCGCCATCACGTCGGGATCCAGGTACTTCCAGTTCGGGATCTTGGACTTGTCCAGCTTCTGGAACAGGCCCGCCTCGATCTGGCGGGAGGCGTAATGCGTGGACGGGACAACGACGTCATAGCCGGACTTGCCGGCCAGCAGCTTGGCTTGCAGCGTGTCGTTGCTGTCGTAGACGTCATAGCGGACCTTGATGCCGGTTTCCTTCTCGAACCCCGGAATCGTGTCCGGCGCCGTGTATTCGGCCCAGTTGTAGACGTTGACGACCTTGTTCTGCGCGACCGCCGGCGCTGCGGCCGCCGCGACCAGCATTGCACCGAGCGCCCAGCGCATTCCCGCCCCTAGTTTCATATACGAACCCCCTTGCCCTATGCGTGTATTTCAGGAGTGCCAAAAGGCGCAATGATAAAGCTTTTTAACGCGGACCTCCCCAACTTTGGGGGGCTTTTTGCCGCAAATCGGGGGACGATCGCCTCGCATGCGCCCTCTCGGCCGCTCGCGGGCGGCCCGCGCCCGCGTCAAGGCTGGATGCCCACGCCCCACGCCGTCCAGTAGCTGTCGCGCAGCTTGAGCCAGAAGCGCTCGCCGGCGTCCCCCGCCACCTTGTTCAGCGAACGCCGCAGCCGCTCCAGGTTGCCCTGGCGCTGGCGATCGGACAGCCGTCCCTGGGTGCCCCGGTCGAAATCGATGAGCCAGACGCGGCCCTCGCCGCCGATCAGGATGTTGAACGCGTTCAGGTCGGCGTGCCAGACGCCGGCCCGGTGCATGCGGACGATGGCCGCGGCCACCGGCTCCCACAGCGGCTCGGTCAGCATCTGGGCCAGCGGCTTCACGCCGGGAATGCGCTCGACCAGGATGGCGGCGCGGTAGACCGGCCCCTGGCGCCAGTAGGCGGCGGCCAGCGGCGCCGGCACGTCCAGTCCCTGGCGCCGCATGGCGGCCAGCAGCCGGTATTCGCGGAAGCTGCGCGTGCGGTCCTCGCCGGCCCACAGATAACTGTCGCGGCTCAGGCGGGCGATCATGCCGCCGCGCCGGTAGCGGCGCAGCACGCCCTGCCAACCCTCGCCATGCACGAACCAGGCGGCCTGCCGGCCGCCGGCGTCCACCGGACGGACGCGCTCGCCGTAGCGGGCGGGGTCGAACAATTGCGGTCCGGCCTCGCCCAGGCGCGCGTCGCTCAGCATGGCGCCGCCCAACGGCGCCGGCCAGGCCGCGCGGCGTGCGCCGGACGCATCGCGTTCCGCCTTCATGGCCGGCCGCCCCGTTGCGGCGCCCGGCGCCGGTCGATGTCGCTTGCAGTCAATGGAGATACGCCAAAAGGGAAAACGTCCCCAAAATTATTGCACGGACCCGCTATTTACACGGACCCGACATGCGGCCGCAGCGCCGCCAGCCAGCAGGCCACGGCGACGGCGCCGCCGTCCGGTGCGCCGACCGCGCGCTCGCCCAGGTAGCTGGCGCGGCCGGCGCGCGGCGCCATGGCGGCGGTCGCCTGCGCGCCCTGCTCGGCGGCTTCGACCGCGCCGGCGAAGGCGGCGGCGGGCGCCGCGCCCGCGGCCAGGCCCTGCTCGAAGGCGGCGGCGGCCGGGAACAGCGCGTCCAGCATGGTCCGGTCGCCGGCCTTGGCCCCGCCCAGGTCGCTGACGGCCTGCACGGCATCGCTGAACGCGCCGGCCCAGTCGCGCGCCGACGGTTGCGGCGCCTGCGCCAGCCGGCGCGAGGCGCGCAGCAGCGCGGTGGCGTAGAACGGGCCGGAACTGCCGGCGATGGCCTTGCGCAGCGCGCCGCCCAGCGCGGCCAGCGCGCCGGCCGGATCGGCCAGGGCCGCGTCGGGCACCGCCAGGATGGCGTCGGCGGCGCGCTTCATGCTGGCGCCCAGGTCGCCGTCGCCCGCCAGCGAATCCAGCTCGGTCAGCGTCGGCTCCTTGGCGTGCAGCGCCGCCGCCGCCGCGCCCAGCGCCGGCTTGAGGGCGGCGATCCAGCGCTGGCCGGCGGCGTCGGGCGCGGCCTGGGCCTCGCCCTGCTCCACCGCCGGCGCGGCGACGTAGATGTCCTGATTGACCCGCCCGCCGCCCGGCCAGGCGCGCGCGCCCGTGGCCGCGTCCAGCAGCGCGAGCCGGCCTTCGTCCACGCGCAGCAGCGACAGCGAGCAGCCCGGCATGTCCAGCGCCGACAGCAGCGTGCCCGACCAGGCCCGCTCGACGGCGATCCCGCGCGCGGCCAGCTTGTCGTAGGCGGCGCGCATGACCACGTCCAGCTCCATCTGCGGCGTCGCGCCCAGACCGTTGACCAGCAGCGCCACGCGCGCGCCGGCCGCCAGGCCCATGTCCTCGACGATGTAGTCCAGCAGGGTCGCGGCCAGTTGATCGGCCGGCAGCATGGCGCTGCGCTCGACGCCCTTCTCGCCGTGGATGCCCAGGCCCAGCTCGATCTCGTCGTCGGCCAGCGTGAAGCCGGATTTCTCCGCGCCCGGCAACGTGCAGCCGCCCAGGGCCACGCCCATCGAGCCGAGCTGCGCGGCCGCCTCGCGCGCGGCGGCGGCGACCTGCGCCAGCGGCAGCCCCAGGGCCGCGGCGGCGCCCGCGATCTTGTGCACCAGCACGGTGCCGGCGATGCCCCGGCGGCGTTCGCGCGGCGTGTGCCGGCGCAGCGACACGTCGTCGGCGACGATGGCGATCTCCACCGGGATGCCCTCGGCGCGAGCCAGCTCGGCGGCCAGGCCGAAGTTCAGCCGGTCGCCGGTGTAGTTCTTGACGATCAGCAAGGCCCCGTTGGGCCCGGCCGTGGCGCGGATGGCCGCCAGCACGGCATCGGTGGACGGCGAGGTGAATACTTCACCGCAGACCGCCGCGCTCAGCATGCCGGCGCCGACATACCCGGCGTGCGCAGGCTCATGGCCGGAGCCGCCGCCGGAAATCACGGCCACGGGCCGCCGCTCCGCCGCCGGCAGATCGCTGCGCACCAGCACGTGCTCATCGCCCAGGATGGCCGTGCCCGGCGCCTGCCGCGCCGCGCCTTCGAGCATTTCCCGCACCAGTCCGGACGGATCGTTGATGAGTTTCTTCATTGTCGGGCCACCTCAAAAATGAAAAGGCTCTCGCAAAAGAGCCATGAACCCAAGCAGGATACCGGTTTCACCCCATCGACGGTTTCCCCCTATCGGGATGCCGCGGAGCCGGCTTTGCCGGTCCGCTGGCATGCCCCCTGGGGGGGAAGCGCGCGAGCGCTTCGGGGGGGTCAACGGTTCCGCATCCAGTCGGCCACGCCGTAAAAGGACTCCAGCAGCCGATCGACCAGCGCCGGCTCGATGCCCTCGTCCTCCAGCGCGCGGCCCATGCAGGTCACCCACTGGTCGCGCTCGACCTCGCCGATGGAGAAAGGCAGATGCCGCGCGCGCAGCCGGGGATGGCCGAAACGCTCGATGTAGTGGTCCGGGCCGCCGAAGTAGCCGCACAGGAACCAGAACAGCTTGTCGCGGGCCTCGTCCAGGCTGGGGCCATGGGCGGCGCGCAGTTCCTTCAGGTCCGGCTCGATGTCCATCTGGTTGTAGAAACGGTCGACCAGGGCGCGCACGCCGGGCTCGCCGCCAAGTAGATCAAAAATGCTGCGGGAAGTATCCACGGGCTCGCTTATCGAATGGACGCGGGACGTCATCAGGTTTCTCTCAGGGTGACCAGGGGCGGGGTGCGCAGCACCCCGCGCAGGGCCAGCGCGCCGCCGGCCCAGGCGCCGAGCATGCCCGCGCCGATGCCGGCCAGCCACGGCCAGAGGCTGAGGGTAATCGCAAAGTCGAACACCAGGGTTGATAAAACCCAAGCAATCGCGCTGGCGCCGGCCGCCGCCAGCAGCCCGGCCAGGCCGCCCACCGCCCACAGTTCGATGCGCTGCGAGCGCGCCAGCTGGCGCCGGGTCGCGCCCAGCGCCCGCAGCACGGCGGCCTCGCGCATGCGCTCGTCGCGCGTGGCGGTCAGCGCGGCGGCCAGCACCAGCACCCCGGCCGCCAGCGGGAACAGGAACAGCAGCGGCACCGCGCGCCCCACTTCGTTCAACACCGACTGCAGTTGCCGCAGGATGGCGCCCACGTCGAACACGGTCAGGTTGGGAAACTCGCGCACCAGCGCCGGCAGCACCGGTTCCTTGCCGGGCGGCAGGTAGAACGAGGTGATCCAGCTCTGCGGCATGTCGGCCAGCGCGGCGGGCGTGAGGATGGCGAAGAAATTGACGCGCATCGTGTCCCAGTCCACCCGCCGGATGCTGGTGACGGCGGCCTCGACCTGCTGGCCGGCCACGTCGAACAGCATCTTGTCGCCCAGCTTGATGCCCAGCGTCTTGGCCAGGCCCGACTCCAGCGAGACCTCGTCGGCGCCGGGCGCGAGCCAGCGGCCTTGCTCGATGCGGTTGGACGAGGGCAGCTCGTCGCCGTAGGACAGGTTGAATTCCCGGTCCACCAGCCGCTTGGCGCGCGGCTCTTCGTAGTCGTCCGGCCCAACCGGCTTGCCATTGAGGGCGATCAGGCGGCCACGCACCATGGGCGCCAGGCTGACGCGGCCCAGTCCTTCGCGCGCCAGCGCGTCGGACACGGCCTGGCGCTGCTCGGGCTGCACGTTGATCAGGAAGCGGTTGGGCGCGTCCGGCGGCAGCGTGCGCTGCCAGCCCTGGATCAGGTCGGGGCGCGTCATGGCCAGCAGCAGCAGCGCCCGCAGGCCGATCGCCAGCGCG
>NZ_JAGTJY010000177.1:0-13144 GCF_018195695.1 Achromobacter sp. Marseille-Q0513
CTGGTGCGCCATTGCCGGGGTCTGCTGCGAAGCGATGGCGCCCACGCCGGCGGCCATCATGCTGCCCGAGCCCACGCCCGCGCCCATGGCCAGCGAACGCGGGTCGAAGATGTTCAGGCTGGTGATGAAGCCGGCCAGCAGCGCCACGAACAGCGCGCCGATCACGGTGCCGGTGATGTACTCGGCCATCACGCCGCGACCTTCCGGCGAGTTCATGCCGTAGCGCTCGCCGATGATGGCAAGGCTGGGCTCTCGGCCCACCGAGAAGGTGGCGCCGATGGCCTCGCGCTTGATGCCCAGCAGCAGCGCCAGCGGCAGGCCCACGGCCATGGTGCCGAAGAAGTGGCCGAATTCCTGGAACACCAGGGCCCAGCCCGCTTCGCGCACCTGCGGCAGCGCGCCGCCCACCATCAGGCCGAGCTTGGCCAGGAAGGGCAGCAGCGCGTATTGCAGGTAGCCGCTGATGCGCGTCTGCATGGCGGTATCCACGCCGGCGCCTGCGGGCAGGCGCTGGCCCAGGGCCGCGACCACCGCGCCGATGAAGATGGCCCAGAGCATGGGCTGCAGCACGATCTTGCCCGGACCGACCGCGAAGGTCATGCTGCCGATGGCCTCGGAAATGAGCACCACCATCAGGATGACGACAAGCATGCGGATGCGGCTGGACAGCGACATCGAAGGCGCGGCCAGGCTGGCGCTGGCGTGAGACATGGGATTCCCCTGGAGTACGTGAGTAGCTATTGGAAGAAAGCGGGCGGATCCGCGCGCGCATCCGCCGGCATCCGCCGCGTCCGGCCAGGACGCGCGCGAACGCGCAGCGGCGATTTTCGCCCCGCCCCCAACCCGCAACCATGACATCGCCCGCGCAGAAACGTTGCGTAAAATGCAACGGTTGAATGTTTCCTGGGAATTTCTTGCATGAACAGCCAGAAAACCTGGGTAAACCCTTAAGGGAAGTGTGGGTTTGCCGCCGCAATCCTGCCCTGTTGAAGCCCGCCGCCCTGCTCTTGCATCTGGATCCCCCGCCATGGACGAAACCCTGGACGCCCGCCGCACCCACTATTTCATGCAGGTCATGAGCCGAGGCTCGGTGCGCGGCGCGGCCGAGCTGCTGGAGATGGACCCATCCGCCGTCAGCCGTGCCATCGCCGCGCTGGAGCGCGACTGCGGCATGGCGCTGTTCGAGCGGCGCGGACGCGGCCTGGTGCCGACCGACGCCGGCCACATGCTGGCGCGCTACGTGAAACGGCAGCAGGACATCCAGGACAGCTTCTTCTCCGAGATCGACAGCCTGCGCAAGGCCGAGCGCGGCCATATCGACCTGGTGCTGGGCGAAGGCTTCGTGGAACTGATGTTCGACCGCGTGCTGCCGGGCTACTGGCGCAGCCATCCCGAGGTCACGCTGGACATCGACGTGGCGCGCACCTCCGAGATCGCGCAACGCATCATCGACGACCAGGCCTATATCGGCCTGGTGTTCCAGCCGCCCAACGACGCGCGGCTGCGCACGCATTACTCGCGGCCCGAGCCCATCCGCGCCATCGTGCGCGACGACCATCCGCTCACCCGCCTGCGCCGGCCTCTGCTGCTGACCGACCTGGCCGACTATCCCGGCGCCGCCATGCAGGAGGGCTTCGGCGTGCGCCAGCACATCCAGGCCGCCGAGATCAGCGAGCAGGTGCGGCTGCGCAACGTGCTGACCACCTCGTCCTTCAAGGCGCTATGGCAGTTCGCCGCCACCGGCATCGGCTACGCGCTGACCCCGCCCATCGCCGTCACCGCCGACCTGCGCGCGCAGCGCCTGGCCAGCCTGCCGTTGTCCAACCCCATCCTGAACCAGGGCAGCCTGCAGGTGCTGAGCCGGGCCGGCCGCCATGTGTCCCCGGCCGCGCGGGAGCTGCTGGACCATATCGTGCGCGGCATCGCCCTGCCGGACGGCGCGCCATCTGCTACGCCCGATTGAGCCACAGCTGCGCCTGCCGCCCGCCGCCGCGCCGGCCTACATTGCCCGGACGACATCACGACAGGAGCAGGACATGCGGGCTTTCTTGCGCACGGTCAAGACCGTGCTGTGGGGGTTTCTCGGGATACGCCGCAGGCGCGATTACGATGCGGACATCGCGGGCAACAAGCCGGGCCACGTCATCGCGACGGGGCTGTTGATGGCAGCCGTGCTGGTGGCGCTGCTGGTGGTGGCGGCACGCTGGGCGGTGCGCGCGGCGCTGTGAAGTCCGGCGGCAAGGCCGGCCCATGACTCCGCACTGCAACCCCAGGCTGGAACCAGTACCCGCCGCAGTTGCGGCCGGGCCGGCGCACGCCCGGTCATATGCTTATCGCCCGCATGACCTTATTACCACAATGACTTAGACGCTCGTCGTGGCTGCCTGCTACGGTTATGAATCCTCCCGTGGACGCGCCGCGCCCGGCGCTCCGGCAGGACACCAAGAACCGAAAGACTTCAAGGGCAGTAGACATGTACGTGTATGACCCGGTCGACCAGCAGCTCGTCGAGCAGCGCGTAGCGCAGTTTTCGGACCAGACGCGCCGCTTCCTGGACGGCCAGCTCACCGAAGACGAATTCCGCGTGCTGCGCCTGCAGAACGGCCTGTACATCCAGCGCCACGCGCCCATGCTGCGCGTGGCCATCCCCTACGGCATCCTGGCCTCGCGCCAGCTGCGCACGCTGGCGCACATCGCCCGCAAGTGGGATCGCGGCTACGGCCATTTCAGCACCCGCCAGAACATCCAGTTCAACTGGCCCAAGCTTGAAGACGTGCCCGAGATCCTGGCCGAGCTGGCCACGGTGCAGATGCACGCCATCCAAACCAGCGGCAACTGCATCCGCAACACCACCACCGACCACTTCGCCGGCATCGCGCCCGATGAGCTGGTGAACCCGCTGGTGTGGTGCGAGATCATCCGCCAGTGGTCCACGCTGCATCCGGAATTCGCCTTCCTGCCGCGCAAGTTCAAGATCGCCGTGAGCGGCGCCGTGCAGGACCGCGCCGCCGTCGGCGTGCACGACATCGGCCTGCAGGCGGTCGAGCGCGACGGCAAGCTGGGTTTCCGCGTCTGGATCGGCGGCGGCATGGGCCGCACGCCCATCGTCGGCAAGCTGATCAATCCCTTCGTCGAATGGCAGGACCTGCTGACCTACCTGCAGGCCGCGCTGCGCGTCTACAACCTGCACGGCCGCCGCGACAACAAGTACAAGGCGCGCATCAAGATCCTGGTCAAGGACCTGACGCCCGAGGTGTACGCGCAGCAGGTCGACGAGGAATGGCAGACCATCAAGGGCGGCCCGGACACCATCAGCCAGGCCTTCGTCGACCAGATCGCCGGCCGCTTCGTCTGGCCGCAATATGATCCGGCGGCAAGGGACGAGCCCGATCATTCTGCCGAACTGGCTGCCGCCGACAAGCGCTACGCGCGCTGGCTGCGCACCAACGTGCACGCGCACCAGGTGCCCGGCTACGCCGCCGTCACCGTCTCGCTCAAGGCCACCGGCGTGCCGCCCGGCGACATCACCGCCGACCAGATGGACGCGGTCGCCACGCTGGCCGACGAGCACGGTTTCGGCGAGCTGCGCGTGTCGCACGAACAGAACCTGATCCTGGCCGACGTGCGCCGCTCGCGCCTGCATGAACTCTGGCAACAGCTGGAAGCGCTGAACCTGGCCACGCCCAACGTGGGCCTGCTCACCAACATCATCGCCTGTCCGGGCGGGGACTTCTGCGCGCTGGCCAATGCCGTCTCCATCCCGGTGGCCGAAGCCATCCAGCGCCAGTTCGACGACCTGGACTATCTGTTCGAGATCGGCGAGCTGGACCTGAACATCTCGGGCTGCATCAACTCCTGCGGCCATCACCACGTCGGCCACATCGGCATCCTGGGCGTGGATAAGGCCGGCGAGGAGTGGTATCAGGTGACCATCGGCGGACGCCAGAACGGCGCGGCCCGGCCGCTGCCCGATATCGAATCCACGCGTGGCGGCGGCGCGGCGGTGGGCCGGATCATCGGCCCCTCGTTCGCGCGCGACCAGGTGCCCGGCGTGGTCGACCGGCTGATCCAGACCTATCTCGGCCTGCGCGACAGCGAGGCCGAACGCTTCATCGACGTGGTCGACCGCGTCGGCATCGATCCCTTCAAGCAGGACGTGTACGCCGATCCCGCTTTCGCTAAACCCGCGCAGGAGCCCGCCCATGTCTGAGGTCTTTGCCCACGACGCCCCCGGCCCGCACCTGATCCGCGGCGGCCGGCTGGAAACCGACACGGCGCGCCTGTTCGCGCCCGATCCCGAAGTCGCCGCCGAAGGCCAGGTGCCGCGCGACGAGCCCGGCTGGATCGTGCCGCTGTCCACCTGGAAGACCTCGCGCGCCACGCTGCGCCGTCACCATCATCCGGTGGCCGTGCTGCTGGAACCCGACGCCGACCTGCGCGAGCTGGCCGACGCCGACGGCACGCTGGATCCGTCCGGCATCGCCTTCATCGCGGTGGACTTCCCCATCTATACCGACGGCCGTGGCTATTCGCTGGCGCAGCTGCTGCGCACGCGCTATCAATGGCAAGGCGAGCTGCGCGCGGTCGGCGACGTGATGATCGACACCATCCACTATCAGGCGCGGGTGGGTTTCGACAGCTTCCTGGTCAAGCCCGGCCACGATCCGCACAAGGCGCTGGCCGCGTTCAATACCTTCACGGTGCACTACCAGAAGACGTATCCGGCGCCGGCGGCTGCATAAGCCGCGGCATCATCCGCCAGGCCAGGACAATGCCAGGCCTGGCGCAAGCGCTGATGTCAGGCCAGCGTCGGAAACCGCGTCGCGATCTCGTCGCCGGTGAACCGCGCCACCCAGCCCGCCGGATCGTTGAACAGGCGGATACAGGTGAAGGCCGGGCTCGAACCCATGTCGAACCAATGGCGGATGCCGGCCGGCACCGAGATCAGATCATCCTTTTCGCATAGCGCCGCGTACACGCGGCCTTCGGCGTGCAGCACGAACAGGCCGCTGCCGGCGACGAAGAAACGCACCTCGTCGTCGGCATGCGTATGCTCGGCCAGGAACTTGGCGCGCAGCGCCGCGCGCTCGGGATGGGACGGGTCCAGGCTGACCACGTCCACGCTGCGGTAGCCGCGCTCGGCGACCAGCCGGTCGATCTGTTCCCGATAGGCCGCCAGCACGTCCTCTGGCGCCGCGCCGGGCGCCAGCGGCGCCTGCGCGCGCCAGCGCTCGAAGCGCACGCCGATGGCGGCCAGCTCGCGGCCGATCTCGTCGGCGTCGCGCAATGTGCGCCCTTGCGTGGGCGCGTCCTCGGAATAGATGGTCAGCGAGGACATGGGCGGCTTACCAGGAGGTGGCGTAGGCGCCGGGGAACTGCTTGGCGACGAAGGCCTTGACCTCGTCGGACTGGTAGGCCTTGATGAAGCGGGCGATGCGCGGATCGCTCTTGTTGTCCTCGCGCGCGGCGATGACCACGGGCGCGAAGGGCGCGTCCTTGCTTTCCAGCGCCAGCGCATCCTTGGCGGGCGACAGGCCGGCCGGGATGGCGTAGGCCGAGTTCACGGCGGCGGCGTCCACGTCCTTGAGCGAATGCGGCAGCTGCGCGGCCTCGATCTCGATGAACTTCAGGTTCCTGGGATTCTCGGCGATATCGAACAGCGAGGCGGTCACGGTCACGCCCGGCTTGAGCGTGATCAGCTTGGCGGCCTGCAGCACCAGCAAGGCGCGCGCGCCGTTGGTCGGGTCGTTGGGAATGGCGACCTTGGCGCCCGGCTGCAAGTCGTCCAGCTTGGACACGCGCTTGGAATAGATGCCCATCTGCTGCACCACGGCGGTGGCGACCGGCACAAGGTGATAGCCGCGCGCCTTGTTCTGCGCGTCCAGGAAGGGCTTGTGCTGATAGATGTTCAGGTCCAGCTCCTTGGCATCCAGCGCCGCGTTGGGCTGGATGAAGTCGCTGAATTCCACCAGCTTGACCGTCAGGCCGTCCCTGGCCGCAACCTCGCGCACCACCTCGCCGATCTGCGCGTGCGGGCCGACGGTGACGCCGACCTTGAGTTCGGCGTCCTGGGCCGAGGCCGGGGTTGCAGCCGTGCCGGTGGCAAAGCCGAGCAGGACGGAGAGTAGGGCCAGGGAGCGGCGCAGGCGCATGGGAGTTCTCGCGAGACGGGAGTCGAAGGAAGCCTGGGATTCTAGAGAGCGCCCCTCAAAACCGGAAGCGATGAATTTTCATATTCATATGCCCATCCGCATATAAGGACGCGACCATGACAAGCGCGCCGCGCCGCGACACAATAGCGGCTGCCTTCATCGACCCGGCGCGCACTCGCCGCGCCCGCATGCCCATGTCCACCGCTACCGAACTCCATCCCCTGGCGCGCGCCCTGCTGGCCGACCACTACGCCGCCGTCGACGCCGACCTGCCCGCTTTGCTCGACCTGCTGTTCGCCCGCAGCGCCGGCGAAGACTGGCACAAGGCCGGCACCTTCAAGCATCACCTGCTGGGCGTCTACCGCACGCTGGCGCTATGGGACCAGCCGCGCGAAGTGCGGCTGCTGGGCCTGTTCCACAGCGTGTATGGCAATGAGTACGTGGATCTCACCCTGTTCGACCGCGAACGCGAGCGCAACACGCTGCGCGCGGCGCTGGGCGAGGAAGCCGAGGAATGGGTCAGCCTGTTCTGCGCCATGCCGCGCACGAAGTTCGTGCAGGCCGTGCTGCAAGGCCAGGGCGCCGGTCCCGAGGGAATGGCGCTGGAAGGCGCCGACGGCCAGGTGTTCACGCTGACGCCACGCCAGGTGGCCGCCTTCATCGTGGTCTCGGCCGCCGACATCGGCGAGCAATGGCACAGCTGGCAGGACGAGATCTTCGCCGGCTATCCGCAGCAGCAGCGCCGCGACCTGAAGACGCACTGGGCCGCCTCGCTCTGGCCCGGTCCGCTCAAGCCGCCGTCGAACATCCTGTCCATGCTGTCGCACCTGCTTGCGCCGCTGTCGCGGATGCCGACGAGCACCGGCATCCCGGTGCCGCCGGCCTTCGACCGTTGCCGCGCCACGCTGACGCCGCGCGACGAGGCCGCGGCCAGCGCGCTGTACTGGCAGGTGGTGACCCGCATGCAGCCGCTGACCGAGATGGACAGCGCCCGCCACATGCTGGAAGCGGCCGTGGAACACAATCCCTGGGTCGGCGAGCCGCGCCTGCTGCTGGCGCAGCTGGCGCTGACGGCGGGCGATTTCGAGGCGGCCGAGCGCCACGCCGCGGCCGGGCTGGCGGCGTTGCAGGCCTGGGGCACGGCCTGGGACAAGCGCATCGAATGGGCCGGCTGGATGGCCTGGGCCCGCATCGAGCTGCAGAACGCGCGCGCGCGCCGCTGGCCGGACAACCTGGCCGCGCTCAACGGGCTGGGACTGGTGGAGTAAGCCTACATGCCTTCCCAATGCGGGCCGGGCACGTTGATGTCGAACATTTCCAGCACGCGGGCCACGGTGTGGTCCACCATTTCCTCGATGCTGGCCGGCCGGTGATAGAACGCCGGCAAGGGCGGGAACACGATGCCGCCCATC
Organism: Achromobacter sp. Marseille-Q0513; assembly: GCF_018195695.1. Classification (NCBI taxonomy): domain Bacteria; kingdom Pseudomonadati; phylum Pseudomonadota; class Betaproteobacteria; order Burkholderiales; family Alcaligenaceae; genus Achromobacter; species Achromobacter sp. Marseille-Q0513. The sequence continues at coordinate 7,565 of NZ_JAGTJY010000177.1, forward strand.
TCGGTGACGGCGGTCATGTTGCGCAGGTGCGCCAGGTTGAACGGCGTCTCGCGCACCATCATCACCAGGCGCCGGCGCTCCTTGAGCGTGACGTCGGCCGCGCGCGTGATGAGGTTGTCGGACAGACCGTGGGCCACGGCCGCCAGCGTGCGCATCGAGCAGGGCACGATCACCATGCCGGCGGTCTGGAACGCACCGCTGGCCAGCGTGGCGCCCACATCGCGGATGCTGTGCACGTGGTCTGCCAGCGCATAGACGTCGTGGCGGCCCACGTCCAGCTCATGCTTGATATTGAGCACGCCGGACGCCGAGATCACCAGGTGCGACTCGACGTCGTCCACGCCGCGCAGCGCCTGCAGCATGCGCACCGCGTACAGGGCGCCCGTGGCGCCCGTGATGCCGACGACGAGACGACGCACGGGATCAGGCCGTGGCGCCGGATTGCTCCAGCAGGGTCTTGAGCTCGCCGGACTCGTTCATCTCGGCCATGATGTCCGAGCCGCCGACGAATTCGCCGGACACGTACAGCTGCGGGATGGTCGGCCAGTTCGAGTATTCCTTGATGGCCTGGCGGACTTCGTCGTCCTCCAGCACGTTGACCGTCACCAGCTTCTTGACGCCACAGCCCTTGAGGATCTGGATGGCCTTGCCGGAGAAGCCGCACTGGGGAAACTGGGCGGTGCCCTTCATGAACAGCACGACGGGATGCTGGGTAACGGTTTCGCGGATGAATTCTTGGACGTCGCTCATGGTGATCTCGCAGACAGGCGCCGTGCGGGCGCCGACAAGGGAATTACGCAATTATAGGTACTGCCGGAAAAACCGGCCGGACCCCCCTGCGCGCCGTCGGGGCATGGGCGGGCGCCTGCCCGTCCCCGCGCCGCCGGCCGGGACGGCGCCCCGGCCCCGGATCGGTCCGTTTCCGCGGATTCGGCCCCTCAAGTCGCCTAAACTTGGCGCTCGATCAGGGGAGTTCGAATCCCGCCCCCCCGATGCCGCGACGCAGGAAGAGGCCGCCAGATGCGCTACCAGACGACCCGGCCGGAACCCCGGCCCACCAAGTCCCCCCGGACCAAGCCGGCCGAAGTCCGGCTGGACGAACTGATGGCCGCCGCCGAGAAGCTGTTCCTGGCCAAGGGCGTGGAAGCCACCACGATCAGCGAGATCGTCGAGGAGGCACAGGTCGCCAAGGGCACGTTCTACCACTACTTCGCGTCCAAGAACGACATGCTGGGCGCCCTCGCCCAACGCTACACCGCCCGTTTCCTGGAGCGCCTGCAGGCCGCCGTGGATGCCTGCCCCGCCGGCGACTGGCGCGCCCGTCTGCGGGCCTGGATCCACGCCAGCGTCGAGACCTATGTCGAGACCTACCGCACGCACGATATCGTCTACGCCAACCATCATCACCATGACCGCGCCAATGCGGACAGGAACGCGATCCTGGACCAGTTGCAGGGCATCGTCGAGCACGGCATGACGGCGGGCGCCTGGACCACGGACCAGCCCAGGGTCGTGTCCCTGCTGATCTATTCCGGCGTGCACGGCGCGACCGACGACATCATCGCGGCCCGGCCCGCCGACTGCGCCGCCTTCGCGCGGGCGGTCGCCGACAGCTGCATGCGCATGCTCGACGCCCCCAAGTCGGACGCGCCCAAGCCGCGCGGCAGGACCCGCTAGCGCCGGCCCGGCCAGCGGCCGCCGGAAATGCGCTCGATGCCGGCCAGGTCACGGCGGCTTGCCACGTCCTCGAAGCCGGCCGCCTGGAGCAGGCCGCGCACGGCCTCGGCCTGGTCCCAGCCGTGTTCCATCCACAGCGCGCCGCCCGGCTTGAGCCGCGCGCCGGCGCCCTGCACGATGCGGGCCAGGTCGCCCAGTCCGTCGGCGCCGTCGGTCAGCGCGCCGCGCGGCTCGAAGCGCACGTCGCCCTGTTGCAGGTGCGGGTCATCGCTAGCCACGTAGGGCGGGTTGGAGACGATCAGCTCGAAGCCCTCGCCGGCCGGCACGGCGTCGAACCAGCTGCCTTCGACAAAGCGCACCGAGGCCGCCAGTTCCCAGGCGTTGCCGGCGGCCACGGCCAGCGCCGCCGGGCTCAGGTCGCTGGCCATCACGCGCGCGTCGCGCCGGGCCAGCGCGATCGAGATCGCGATCGCGCCGCTGCCGGTGCCCAGGTCCAGCACCGCTGGCGCGGACTGGCCTTCCAGGCATTGCAGCGCGGTTTCCACCAGCACCTCGGTGTCCGGACGCGGGATCAGCACATCGGGCGTGACGCGGAACAGATGGCCCATGAATTCGCGGCGGCCGACCAGATAGGCCATCGGCTCGCCCGCCAGCCGGCGCCGGGCCAGGTCCTCGTAGGCCTGCTGCGCGGCGGCCGGCAGCGGATCGGTGTCATGCGCCAGCAGCCAGGCGCGCGGCTTCTGCAACACGTGCTCCAGCAGCATGCGCACTTCCAGGCGCGGCAGCCGGGTATCGGCGAGCAAGGTCTTGACCTGGGTCATCGCGCGCGTCCGTGGCTCAGACGTCGTCGCCCAGCGCCGCCAGCTGCTCGGCCTGGTGTTCGGCGATCAGCGCGCCGGTCAGCTCTTCCAGATCGCCTTCCATGATCTGCTGCAGCTTGTACAGCGTCAGGTTGATGCGGTGGTCGGTCACGCGGCCCTGCGGAAAGTTGTAGGTGCGGATGCGCTCGGAGCGGTCGCCCGAGCCGATCAGGCTCTTGCGCTCGGCCGCTTCCTTGCTCTGGCGCTCGCGGGTTTCCTTGTCCTTCAGGCGCGCGGCCAGCACCTGCATGGCCTTGTCCTTGTTGCGGTGCTGCGAGCGGTCGTCCTGGCATTCCACCACCAGCCCGGTCGGCAGGTGGGTGATGCGCACGGCCGAATCGGTCTTGTTGATGTGCTGGCCGCCGGCGCCGCTGGCGCGGAAGGTGTCGATGCGCAGATCGCTGGGGTTGATGACGATCTCGGACACCTCGTCGGCCTCGGCCATGATGGCCACGGTGCAGGCCGAGGTGTGGATGCGGCCCTGCGCCTCGGTGGCGGGCACGCGCTGCACGCGGTGCGCGCCGGACTCGAACTTGAGCCGGCCGTAGGCGCCGTCGCCGTCGATGCGCGCGATCACTTCCTTGTAGCCACCCAGCTCGGACGGGCTTTCCGACATCAGCTCGACGCGCCAGCCGCGCTGCTCGGCGTAGCGCGTGTACATGCGCAGCAGGTCGCCCGAGAACAGCGCGCTCTCGTCGCCGCCGGTGCCGGCGCGGATTTCCAGGAACAGGCTGCGGCCGTCATTGGGGTCGCGCGGCAACAGCAGCAGTTGCAGCGCGCCTTCCAGTTCCTCGATCTTGCCGCGGCTGGCCTTGATCTCTTCCTCGGCCATGGCCTTCATGTCGGGATCGGACAGCATCTCCTGCGCGGTGGCGAGATCTTCCTCGCTGCGCACGAAGGCAGTGAAGGCCTCGACCACGGGCTCCAGCTCGGCGCGCTCGCGCGAGAGCTTGCGGAAGCGGTCCATGTCGGACGCGGTGTCCGGTTCGGCGAGCATGGCGTCGACCTCGATGAGGCGATGGCATAGATGCTCCAGCCGGCTGCGCATGGATGATTTCATGATGGGCGGTACTCGAATGGGGGAAAGCGGACGGCGGGCGTGCGGCAACGCGTACGCCCGCCGGAAGGCGGGACGCGGGCCAGCGCCGCTAACGGCGGGAGTCGCGGCCGAGGAACAGGCGCGGCATCCAGGCAAGCAGCTGCTTGCGGTCCTCGCCTTCGCTGCGGTTCAGCGCCGCCAGCGGGCCATGCAGGTATTTCTGGGTCAGGCCGTGGGCCAGCTGCTCCAGCACGGCCTCGGGCGATTCGCCGCGCGCCAGCATGCGGCGCGCGCGCTCCAGCTCGGCGGCGCGCACATCCTCGGCGGCCTGGTGCAGGTCGCGGATGACGGGCACCACTTCGCGGGATTGCATCCAGTGCATGAAGCCCTGGACGCGGGTTTCGATGATGGCCTCGGCCTGCACCACGGCGGCGCGGCGCGCGTCGGTGCCGGTCTGCACCAGGCGGCCCAGGTCGTCCACCGAATACAGGTAGACGTCGTCCAGGCGGCCGACTTCGGGTTCGATATCGCGCGGCACGGCCAGGTCGATCATGACCATCGGGCGGTGGCGGCGCAGCCGCGTGGCCCGCTCCACCATCCCCAGCCCGAGGATGGGCAGGGAGCTGGCCGTACAGGACACGATCACGTCGAATTCGGAGAGGCGGTCGGTCAGGTCCGACAGCTTCATGGTGCTGGCCGAGAAACGATTGGCCAGCAGCTCGGCGCGCTCGGCCGTGCGATTGGCCACGACCATGCTGCGCGGGCGCTGCGCGGCGAAGTGCGTGGCGCAGAGTTCGATCATCTCGCCGGCGCCGATGAACAGCGTGCGGGCCTGGCCCAGGTCGCCGAACACGCGCTCGGCCAGGCGCACGGCGGCCGCGGCCATGGACACGGACTGCGCGCCGATGGCGGTCTGCGACCGCACTTCCTTGGCCACCGAGAAGGTGCGCTGGAACATCTGGTGCAGCAGCGTGCCGAGCGAACCGGCCTCGCCGGCCGCGCGCACGGCGTCCTTCATCTGGCCCACGATCTGGGTCTCGCCCAGCACCATGGAATCCAGGCCGCTGGCCACGCGGAAGGCGTGACGCACGGCGTCGTCCTGGTGATGGCGGTAGAGATGCGGGCGCAGGGTGCCGGCGTCGAGCCGGTTGTAGTCGGCCAGCCAGGCCGGCAGCTGCTCGGCCACATGGCCGTCGGCAGCGCAATAGATCTCGGTGCGGTTACAGGTCGAGAGGATGGCGGCTTCGCGGACCGAGCCGCCGAAGGCCGAGCGCAATCCGTCCAGCGCGGGCCTGACCAGATCGACGGGCATGGACACGCGTTCGCGGACCGAGACCGGCGCGGACGTGTGATTCAGACCGAAGGCAAGGACAGCTACCGACATGTGGGAAGAATGGGCGGGCCGCCCTGTACTTGTGGATATGTAACAGCAGACCGTTGAAGATTATACCTCCGCGGCTTATCCACGGACCACGGCGACGGCCAGGCGCGACGCTGGGTCGCACCTGGGTCGCATTCACGGGCATGCCCTGCGTCCAACAAGCGCGGCGGCGGTCGGAGATATCCGCGTCGACACGGAGGCGACATGCAGGCCAGCATGCGCAGGGCTTGGGTCGCTCCCCATCATGGTCTGCTTCTCTCTTGGTCTGCTTCTCTCTTGGTCCGCCTCCCTCCTGCTCCACCTCGTGGCCGGAATCTTTGGCCGGAACGTTGCCCGGCCGCCATCATTCGTCGACTCATCTCGCCCTCATCAACCTGGACTCGCCAACTTTTTTAAACTTTTTTCTCACCGACTGGCACAAGTCCAAAAAATTGTGTATAGTTGCGGACTTCGTTGGCCTGGTAGCTCAGTTGGTAGAGCAGCGGATTGAAAATCCGCGTGTCGGTGGTTCGATTCCGCCCCAGGCCACCAAAGCATATCGACGCCCAGCTCCTGCAGCTGGGCGTTTTCATTTGCGCAGCGCGAATCGCACTTACTCGCGCCATTCCCAATCCCCTCCCCCC
>NZ_JAGTJY010000178.1:0-13080 GCF_018195695.1 Achromobacter sp. Marseille-Q0513
ATCCGAGCCCGTTCTGTCTGTTTCCGGCGCGCCCCTGGCCGCGCCGGTCCATGCCGTCCAAGGCGTTGCGCCCGTTGATGGCCTGATGGCCGCCAGTGACAGGCTGGAAGGCTGGTGGACGTTGCGCTACGGCGGCTGGACGCTGCTCACGCCCCGAGGCGGCCGCCTCGACCTGTCCGAACTCGAGCGCGCCTGCTTCCTGTGTCTGTTGCGCAACCCGAGGCGCGAGCTGTTGCGGTCCGAGCTGGTGGCCATGCGGCAGCACACCAAGATGCGCACGCTGAATGTCGCCATCTGCCGGTTGCGCCGCAAGGTGGGCGATGCCGGCGACCAGTTGCCGCTGCATACCGTGCACGGCATCGGCTACGTCTTCCTGGGCAAGCTCCGGGAATTCGCCGAACCCTGACGGGCAAAGGGGGGGCACGGCCCGCGCCCATGTGCGCGGGGTTACCCGCCATCCGCGGCAAGGCGTGCTCTCCGCCAGTCGTACCCCGTTTTCCGCAGCAAGACGTCCCGCCGCTGGTCTCAAGGCGTCCGCCTGACCGGCCCCCATTCTTGCGGCGAACTCATCTCCATGTGTGCGGCACGGCGCCAAATTTGGCGTCCGCGCCCGCACGACTACGCCAAATCCCCCTCGAAAACCCTTGGATCGCCTGATAACTGAGTTACATTATTGGGCTATTCAGGCGCCCGCTTAGGCGCGGATCTTGCATTGGCCGTGGCTGCACGCGGGCGCCTGACGATCTTGCTTACTTGACGCGGCATACTACGCGGGGGTTTCGATGCGGTTTTCGCCTAAACGTGTTTCAGGTCTGGCTCTTTCTGGTGGCGCGCTGGCGCTGCTGTTGGCTGGTTGCGGCGAGAAGCCGCAAATGAACCCCGGCATGCCCCAGGTCAGCGTCATCACGGTCCAGCCCGAGCGCACGCCGATCGTGGCCGAGCTGCCCGGCCGTGTCGATGCGGTCCGCGACGCGCAGATCCGCGCACGGGTGACCGGCATCGTCCAGAAGATCGCTTTCGAGCAGGGCGGCGACGTCCAGGAGAAGCAGCTGCTCTTCAAGATCGATCCGGCGCCGTACAAGGCCGCCTACGATCAGGCCACCGCCCAGCTCAAGCAGGCGCAGGCCAATCTGTTCAGCGCCAAGGTGCTGGCCGACCGCTACGCGCCGCTGGTCAAGGCCAACGCGGTCAGCAAGCAGGAATACGACAACGCCGTGGCGTCGTACCGCCAGGCCGACGCCGCCGTGGCCGCCGCCAAGGCGGCGCAGGACAACGCCTCGATCAACCTCGGCTATACCGACGTGACCTCGCCCATCACCGGGCGCATCGGCAAGCCGCTGGTCACCGAGGGCGCGCTGGTCGAGGGCACCTCGGCCACGCAGATGGCCACGGTGCAGCAGCTCGACCCCATCTATATCGACTTCAACCAGTCCACCACGGACCTGGCGGCGCTGCGTCGCGCCTTCGCCAGCGGCAAGCTGCAGCAGGTCGGCAAGGACGCCGCCCGCGCCACGGTGGTGCTGGAGGACGGTTCCGAGTACCCGCACCCGGGCAAGCTGCTGTTCACCGGCATCACGGTCGACCCGACCACCGGCCAGGTCAACCTGCGCGCCGAAGTGCCGAACCCGGACAACGTGCTGCTGCCGGGCATGTATGTGCGCGTGAAGCTGGAGCAGGGCGTGGACGACAAGGCGCTGCTGGTGCCGCAGCAGGCGCTGCAGCGCACGCCCGACGGCGCCCAGAGCCTGATGCTGGTCAACAAGGAAAACAAGGTCGAGCAGGTGCCGGTGACCACCGGCGGCGCCGTCAAGACCAACTGGATCGTCACCAGCGGCCTGAAGGCCGGCGACACGGTGGTGGTCGAGGGCTTCCAGAAGATCCGCCCCGGCGCGCCGGTGCAAGCCAGCCCGTGGAAGGCCGGCGGCCAGCCGGGCGCCGCGCCCGCCGGCCAGCCCGCTGCGCAGCAGCCGGCCAAGCCGGCCGACGGCGCGCCCGCCAAGCAGGAGCCTGCCAAGCAAGACCCGGCCGCAGGCCAGAAGTCCTAAGCGGCTCGCGGCGCCCACAAGGCGCCGCGTTCCCCTTCAGTGAGCATCGCTTTCAGAGTCCGCCCACATGCCGCAATTCTTTATTGAAAGACCAATTTTCGCCTGGGTCGTCGCCCTGTTCATCCTGCTTGCCGGGGTGCTGGCGATTCCCAACATGCCGGTGTCGCAGTACCCCGACGTGGCCCCGCCCGCCATCACCATCACGGCTACCTATCCGGGCGCGTCCGCCAAGGAAGTGGCCGAGTCGGTGACGTCCATCATCGAGGACAAGCTCAACGGCGCCAAGGGTCTGCTGTACTACGAATCGGTCAGCGATTCCTACGGCACCTCGACCATCACCGCCACCTTCGCGCCCGGCCGCGATCCCGACCTGGCGCAGGTGGACGTGCAGAACCGCGTGTCCAACGTGATCGCGCAGCTGCCCACCGCCGTGCAGCAGCAAGGCCTGAAGTACGAGCAGACCAGCACGGGCTTCCTGCTGGTGGTGACGGTGTCGTCCACCGACGGTTCGCTGGACCAGACCGCGCTGGCCGACTACATCGCCCGCAACGTCCAGAACCCGATCTCGCGCGTGCCCGGCGTCGGCCAGTTCCAGCTGTTCGCGGCGCCGCGCGCCATGCGCATCTGGGTCGATCCCGCCAAGCTGGTCGGCTTCAACATGAGCATGGCCGAGGTCAACCAGGCGATCTCCGCGCAGAACATCCTGATCTCGGGCGGCAGCATCGGTTCGCCGCCGACCCCGGACTCGCAGCGCATCACCGCCACGGTGACCGCCAACGGCCAGCTGTCCACGATCGAGGGCTTTGGCAAGATCGTGCTGCGCGCCAATACCGACGGTTCCAAGGTGCTGCTGCGCGACGTGGCCCGCATCGAGGTCGGCGCCGACAACTACCAGTTCGGCGCCCGCCTGAACGGCAAGCCCACGGCCGCCTTCGCCATCGTGCTGTCGCCCAACGCCAACGCGCTGGCCACGGCCCAGGGCGTGCGCAAGCAGATGGACGAGCTGGCCAAGTACTTCCCGGGCAACATCACGTACTCCATTCCGTATGACACCGCGCCCTACGTGAAGGTGTCGATCGAGCAGGTGCTGCACACCCTGGTGGAAGCCATGGTGCTGGTGTTCCTGGTGATGTACCTGTTCCTGCAGAACGTGCGCTATACCCTGATCCCGGCGCTGGTGGTGCCGGTGGCCATGCTGGGCGCGTTCGCGGTGATGCTGGGGCTGGGCTTCTCCATCAACGTATTGACCATGTTCGCCATGGTGCTGGCCATCGGCATCCTGGTGGACGACGCCATCGTGGTGGTCGAGAACGTGGAGCGCATCATGGCCACCGAGGGCCTGCCGCCCAAGGAGGCCACCAAGAAAGCCATGCCCCAGATCAGCGGCGCCATCGTCGGCATCACGCTGGTGCTGGTGACGGTGTTCCTGCCGCTGGCCTTCATGAGCGGGTCGGTGGGCGTGATCTACCGCCAGTTCTCGGTGGCCATGGCCGTGTCGATCTTCTTCTCGGCCCTGCTGGCGCTGACCTTCACCCCGGCGCTGTGCGCCACCATCCTCAAGCCCATCCCCAAGGGGCACCATGAGGAAAAGAAGGGCTTCTTCGGCTGGTTCAACCGCAAGTTCGACGCCACCACGCACAGCTACCAGAACTGGGTGGCGCGCATCCTGCACAAGGGCGGCCGCATGATGCTGGCCTTCGCGCTGCTGGTCGTACTGCTGGGCTGGCTGTTCCTGCGCCTGCCGTCTTCGTTCCTGCCCGAGGAAGACCAGGGCTACGTGGTCAGCAACATCGAGCTGCCCACCGGCGCCACGGCCAACCGTACGGTCGACGTGATCAAGCAGGTCGAGGACTACTTCATGAAGGTCCCGGCGGTCGAGAACATCATCGCCGTGCAGGGCTTCAGCTTCAACGGCAACGGCCTGAACGCCGCCATCGCCTTCACCACGCTCAAGGACTTCAGCGAGCGTAAGGGCAAGGGCGACGCGGCGGGTTCCATCGCCTTCGAGGCTTTCCAGAAGCAGCTGATGGGCATCCACGACGCCATGGTGTTCACCCTGGTGCCGCCGGCCATCTCCGCGCTGGGCAACGCCACCGGCTTCGACTTCCGCCTGCAGGATCGCGGCGCGGCCGGAACCGACGCGCTGGCCGCGGCCACCGGCCAGCTGATGGGCCTGGCGATGAAGAGCCCGGTGCTGTCGCAGGTCCGCATCACCGGCCTGGGACCGGGCGCGCAGCTCAGCCTGAACATCGACCGCGACAAGGCGGCCGCGCTGGGCGTGGACTTCAACGAGGCGGCGGCGCTGATTTCCACCGCCGTCGGCTCGGCCTACCTGAGCAAGTTCCCCAACCTGGGTCGGATGCAGAACATCTGGGTGCAGGCCGACGCTCCGTACCGCATGCAGCTCAAGGATGTGCTGGCGCTGAACGCCCGCAACCTGCAGGGCGGCATGGTGCCACTGTCGTCCTTCGTCACGGCAGAATGGAAGCAGGGTCCCGTCCAGGTGGTGCGCTACAACAGCTACGAGTCGATCCGTATCGGCGGCAATGCCGCGCCGGGCTACACCACCGGCGATGCCATGGCCGAGATGGAGCGCCTGGTGGCGCAGCTGCCGTCCGGCTACGGCTTCGAGTGGAACGGCCTGTCCTACCAGGAACGCCAGGCCGGCAACCAGGCCCCGATCCTGATGGGCCTGTCGCTGCTGGTCGTGTTCCTGGTGCTGGCCGCGCTGTATGAAAGCTGGGCCATCCCGTTGTCGGTCATGCTGGTGGTGCCGCTGGGCATGCTGGGCGCCGTGGGGCTGGTCAGCGCGCTGGGCATGTCCAACGACGTGTACTTCCAGGTGGGCATGGTGACCGTGATCGGGCTGGCGGCCAAGAACGCCATCCTGATCGTGGAATTCGCCAAGGACCAGTACGCCCGCGGCATGGGGCTGTACGAGGCGGCGGTCGAGGCCGCGCGATTGCGGTTCCGGCCCATCCTGATGACCTCGCTGGCCTTCATCCTGGGCGTGGTGCCGCTGGCCATGGCCACCGGCGCCGGCGCCGCCAGCCAGCGCGCGGTGGGCCTGGGCGTGCTGGGCGGCATGCTTGCCGCCACGCCCTTCGCCGTGATGTTCGTGCCGACCTTCTTCGTGGTGGTGCTGGGCCTGTTCAAGACCAAGCCCCGCCTGCTGGGCGCCGAACTGAAGGCGTTCGAGGAAGAACAGGCCGCCAAGAAGGCCGCCGAGGCTTCCGGCGCGCAACAACCCGCTCAACCCCATGGTGGCCAGGAGGGCAAGGTATGAAAGCCCTGATGTACAAACAGACCGCCTTGTCCGCCTTCGTGGCGGTGGCGTTGGCCGGCTGCTCGCTGGCGCCCGATTACAAGCGTCCCGACGCGCCGGTGTCCGGCAACTGGCCGGACCAGCCCAAGGTGCAGTACGGCGCCTATGCCAAGCCGACCGCACTGGGCACGCAGCCCGCGGCCTCGGTGGAGCCGCAGGCCGGCACGCCGGCCGCCGAGATCGGCTGGCGCGAGTTCTTCCGCGATCCGCGCCTGCAGCGCCTGATCGAGCTGTCGCTGGCCAACAACCGCGACCTGCGCGTGGCCGTGCAGCGCGTCGAAGAAGCGCGCGCGCAATACGGCGTGCAGCGCGGTGCGCAATGGCCCAGCATTGGCGCCGGCATCCAGGGCCAGCGTCAGCACCTGCCCGCCAATATGCGGGCGCCGGGCGCTGGCTCCATCAGCAGCAACTACCAGGCCGGCATCGGCCTGACCACGTTCGAGATCGACCTGTTCGGCCGGCTGCGCAGCCTGTCCGAGGCGGCGTACCAGCAGTACCTGTCGACCGAGCAGGCGCAGAAGAGCGTGCACATCACGCTGGTGGGCTCGGTCGCGCAGGCGTATTTCAACCTGCGCGCGGCCGAGGTCCAGATGGACCTGACCCAGCGCACGCTGGCCTCGCGCCAGGAGTCCTACAACCTGGTCAAGCGCCGCTTCGACGGTGGCGTGTCGTCCGAGCTGGACCTGAACCAGGCCAAGACGCTGCTGGATTCGGCTTCGTCCAGCCTGGCCGAGCTGGCCCGCGTGCGCGCGCAAGCCGTCAACGCGCTGGTGGTGCTGGTGGGCGCGCCCTTGCCCGAGGACCTGCCCGCGCCGGCCGCGTTCGGCCGCGAGCAGCTGCTGGCCACGGTGCCGGCGGGGCTGCCGTCCGACCTGCTGGAGCGCCGGCCCGACATCGTCGCCGCCGAGCACCAGCTCAAGTCGGCCAATGCCAATATCGGCGCGGCGCGCGCGGCGTTCTTCCCGACCATCTCCCTGACCGGCCTGCTGGGCGCGGCCAGCCCCTCGCTGTCCGATCTTTTCAAGGGCGGGCAGGGGTACTGGAGCTTCTCGCCGTCGATCACCACGCCGCTGTTCGCCGGCGGCAGCATCCGCGAAGGGCTGAACCTGGCCAAGGCGCGCGATAATATCGCCGTGGCGCAGTACGAACAGACCATCCAGCAGGCGTTCCGCGAAGTCTCGGACGCGCTGGCCGGCGAGGCCACCTACAGTGCCCAGCTGGATGCCCAGCGCGGCCTGCAGGATTCCTCGGCGCGCACGCTGGAACTGTCGAACCTGCGCTATACCAACGGAGTCGACAGCTATCTGCAGGTGCAGACGGCGCAAGTGGACTTTTTCAATGCCCAGATTTCCCTGGTGCAGACGGGGTTGGCCGCATTGATCAACCGCGTGGAACTGTACAAGGCCCTGGGCGGCGGCTGGCAGGAAACGACTAGGACGCAATGATAGAACTTGGTGTAAATATCGATCACGTGGCCACGCTGCGCCAGCAGCGTCACACGGTTTATCCGGACCCGGTCGCCGCCGCCCTGCGGGCGGAGGACGCCGGGGCCGACCTGATCACGCTGCACCTGCGCGAGGACCGGCGCCACATCCAGGACAAGGATGTCTACGCGCTGCGTCCGCTGCTGCGCACCCGCATGAACCTGGAGTGCGCGATCACGGCCGAGATGCTGGAGATCGCCTGTGCCGTCAAGCCCAGCGACGTCTGCCTGGTGCCCGAAAAACGCACCGAGCTGACCACCGAGGGCGGCCTGGAAGTGGCCGGCGCGCTCGCCGCCGTGACCGACGCCGTCGGCCTGCTGGCCGAGTCCGGCATCCGCGTGTCGCTGTTCATCGATCCCGAGCCGGCGCAGATCGCGGCCGCGGCCCAGGCCGGCGCGCCGGTGGTCGAACTGCATACCGGCGCCTATGCCGAAGCTCAGGACGAGGCCACAGCCCAGGCCGAGCTGGCGCGCATCCGCGTGGCGGTGGCCGAGGGCCTGCGCCACGGCCTGCGCGTGAATGCCGGCCACGGCCTGCATTACGGCAATGTGGGTCCGGTGGCGGCGGTGGACGGGATCGCCGAATTGAACATTGGCCACGCCATCGTGGCGCAGGCGGTGTTCGACGGCTGGGAAAAGGCGGTGCGCGACATGAAGGCGCTGATGGTGCAGGCGCGCCTGGAAGCGTTGCGCGGCCGCTGATACGTGGCCGCCAGGCCTGACGCATTCCGCACCCGAACCCGCCGCCTTGCCCATGTCCATGTCCGACGCCGCTTCTGACCCCGCCTCCGCCACGCCGGCAGTCCCGTCCGCCCCGAAGGCGGGCGCCATCGCCGGCATCGGCATGGACCTGCTGCGCATCGATCGCATCGAGCGAGCGCTGGCGCGCCACGGCGACCGCTTCGCCGAGAAGATCCTGGGGGTGGAGGAATTGCGCAAGTTCCACGCGCGCCGCGCCCGCGACCCGGTGCGCGGCGTGCGCTTCCTGGCCACGCGCTTCGCCGCCAAGGAGGCCTTTTCCAAGGCCATCGGCCTGGGCATGCGCATGCCCATGACCTGGCGCCGGGTGCAGACCCTGAACGCGCCGGGCGGGCGGCCCGTGCTGGTGATCGCGCCGGAGCTGCAACAATGGTATGCGGCGCGCTTCGGCGCCGCGCATGTGTCGATTACCGATGAAACCGACATGGCCGCCGCCTACGTGGTGGTCGAAAGCAAGCCCTGACCCCGGCGCCCGTGTCCGCGGGCCTGCCTGATACAACGAAAAGGATTGCCAGATGGCCAAGAAATCATCCAAGAAGGCGGTCCTGCCTCCCGGCCCCGTGATGGTCGATGTGGCGGGATTCACGCTCACCAAGGAAGAAAAGAAGCGCCTGCGCCACCCGCTGGTGGGCGGCGTGATCCTGTTCGCGCGCAATTTCGAGAGCCGCGCCCAGCTGACCCGCCTGACGCGCCAGATCCACAAGGCGCGCAAGGAACCGCTGCTGATCCTGGTGGATCACGAGGGCGGCCGCGTCCAGCGCTTCCGCGAGGACGGCTTCACGCCGCTGCCGCCGATGCGCGCGCTGGGCGAGCTGTGGGACCGCGATCCGCTGAACGCCATGCGCCTGGCCACCGAGGCGGGCTACGTGCTGGCCGCCGAGCTGCGCGCCTGCGGCGTGGACATGAGCTTCACGCCCGTGCTGGACCTGGACTATGGCGTCAGCAAGGTGATCGGCAATCGCGCCTTCCACGCCGATCCGCGCGTGGTCGCCATGCTGTCGCGCGCCCTGATCCAGGGCCTGTCGCTGGCCGGCATGTCGTCCTGCGGCAAGCATTTCCCCGGCCATGGCTATGTGCAGGCCGATTCGCACCACGAGATCCCGGTCGACCCGCGTCCGCTGGCCGACATCCTGCGCGACGACGCCGCGCCCTATGCCTGGCTGGGCGACGCCGTGCTGCCCTCGGTCATGCCGGCGCACGTCATCTACCCCAAGGTCGACAAGCATCCCGCCGGCTTCTCCAAGCGCTGGGTGCAGGACATCCTGCGCAAGCGCCTGGGCTACGATGGCGTGGTGTTCTCCGACGACCTGACGATGGAAGGCGCGTCGGTGGCCGGCGACATCCTGGACCGCGCCAACGCGGCGCTGGGCGCGGGCTGCGACATGGTGCTGGTGTGCAACCGGCCCGACCTGGCCGACGAGCTGCTGTCGCGGCTGGCGTTCAAGCACCCGCCCGAGTCGGTGGAACGCATCCGCCGCCTGATGCCGCGCTTCGACGCGCCGGACTGGGACACCCTGCAGGCCGAAAGCCGTTACCAGAATGCCCGACGACTTCAATCTCAAATCGTTCCTGGCTGACCTGCCGCATCTGCCGGGCGTGTACCGGCACCTGGATGCGGCCGGCGAGGTCATGTATGTCGGCAAGGCGCGCGACCTGAAGAAGCGCGTCTCGTCGTATTTCCAGAAGACCCTGTCCAGCCCGCGCATCGCCCAGATGGTGGCGAAGGTGGCGCGGCTGGAGGTCACGGTCACGCGCTCGGAGGCCGAGGCGCTGATCCTGGAAAACAACCTCATCAAGACGCTGAAGCCGCGCTACAACATCCTGTTCCGCGACGACAAGTCCTACCCGTACCTGCTCATTACCGGCCATGAATGGCCGCGCATCGCCTACTACCGCGGCGCCACCAACAAGCGCGGCCAGTTCTTCGGCCCGTTTCCCAATGCCTGGGCGGTACGCGAGACCATCCAGATCCTGCAGAAGGTCTTCCGCCTGCGCACCTGCGAGGATTCGGTCTTCGCCAACCGTTCGCGGCCCTGTCTGCTGCATCAGATCGGGCGCTGCTCGGCGCCCTGCGTGGGCGTGATCGGCGCCGAGGATTACGCGCGCGACGTGCAGCGCGCCGCGCGCTTCCTGAACGGCGAGGCCAAGGACGTCATGGGCGAGATCGAGTCGCGCATGCAGCAGGCGGCCAGCGAGCTGCGCTTCGAGGAGGCGGCGGCGCTGCGCGACCAGATGGGCTCGCTGGCGCGCGTGCTGCACCAGCAGACCATGGAAAGCACCAGCGGCGAGGACACGGACATCATCGCGGTGGCCATCGCCGGCGGCAAGGTCTGCGTCAACCTGGCCATGGTGCGCGGCGGCCGCCACCTGGGCGACAAGCCGTTCTTCCCGTCGCACGCCGAAGGCGAGGCCGCGCCGCAGGTGCTGGAAGCCTTCGTCGCCCAGCACTACGCCGACAACGCGCTGCCGCCGGTGCTGGTGTGTTCGCACGCCTTGCCCGATCCCGAGCTGGTGGACCTGCTGGCCGAACAGGCCGGCGGCCGCCCCGCGCGGGTGCTGACGCGGCCGCAGGGCGCGCGCCGCGCCTGGCTGGAGCAGGCCGGCAAGAACGCCGACATGGCGCTGGCGCGGGCGCTGACCGAATCCGGCGCGCGCGCCGCCCGCACCCTGGCCCTGGCCGAGGCGCTGGACCTGGACACCGACGAGGCCGCGCTGGACGCGCTGCGCATCGAGTGCTTCGACATCAGCCACACGGCCGGCGAAGCCACCCAGGCGTCCTGCGTGGTGTTCGAGCACCACGACGTGCAGCCCTCGCTCTACCGCCGCTACAACATCGCCGGCATCACGCCGGGCGACGACTACGCCGCCATGCGCCAGGTGCTGTCGCGCCGCTTCGCCAAGGTGGCCGACGGCGAGGCGCAGATGCCGGGCCTGGTGCTGATCGACGGCGGCAAGGGCCAGGTGGAAGTCGCGCGGCAGGTGTTCGCCGAGCTGGGCCTGGACATCCAGACCCTGGTCGGTGTGGCCAAGGGGGAAGGGCGCAAGGTCGGCCTGGAAACCCTGGTCTTCGCCGACGGCCGCCCGCCCGTGGCGCTGGGCGGCGAATCAGCCGCGCTGATGCTGATCGCGCAGGTGCGCGACGAGGCGCACCGCTTCGCCATCACCGGCATGCGCGCCCGCCGCGCCAAGGCCCGCAACGTGTCGCGCCTGGAAGAAATCGAAGGCATCGGCGCCCGCCGCCGCCAGCGCCTGCTGGCCCGCTTCGGCGGCTTTTCAGGCGTGGCCTCGGCCAGCATCGAAGACCTGGCCTCGGTCGACGGCATCTCCCAAGACCTCGCCATCCGCATTTATGAAGCCTTGCGGTAGCACTTCCGTGCTACATATCCCCACCTTGTTCAGTCCCGCAGCGGGGCGCGGCCCGGCGTCCGTTGATCGCGAGGTTCGGCGAGCGCGCATCCCGGCCGGCCAGCGCCGCGGCATGTCGGTAACGCGACACCACCGCGCAGCCGCCACGCAAGCAGCCAGCCCAGCCAGGCCGAGCCAAGCAAGTCGAACGACGCAAGCCGCCAGCCCAGCCAGGCCGAGCCAAGCAAGCCAAACGACGCAAGCCGCCGGCGCCCCACAAGCCAGGTCGCGCGGATCCGGCTCCGCCGGTCCGCAGCGACGCCCCCCTGGGGGGGAAGCGCCGCAGGCGCTGCGGGGGGGGACCCTTGATGTAGCATACGGATACTATGCCAATTAACGTACCCATAATCCTGACATGGCTGCGCATCGCCATGATTCCGCTGGTCGTCGGGCTGTTCTATCTGCCCGATAGCTGGATGGCGGTCACCACGCGCGACACGCTGGCCGCCTGGGCCTTCATCATCGCCGCGCTGACCGATTGGTTCGATGGCTGGCTGGCCCGCCGCTGGAACCAGACCTCGGCGTTCGGCGCCTTCCTCGATCCGGTGGCCGACAAGCTGATGGTCTGCGCCGCGCTGATCGTGCTGCTGGACCTGAGCCGCGTCGACGCCTTCATTTCCCTGATCATCATCGGCCGCGAGATCACGATTTCCGCGCTGCGCGAGTGGATGGCCCAGATCGGCGCCAGCGCCAGCGTGGCCGTGCACCGGCTGGGCAAGTTCAAGACCGCGGCGCAGATGGTGGCGATTCCCTGCCTGCTGTACAACCAGCCGGTCATGGGCGTCAGCACCAAGCTGCTGGGCGACCTGCTGATCATCGTCGCGGCGGTGCTGACGGTCTGGTCCATGCTGTACTACCTGCAGCGCGCCTGGCCGGCGATCCGCGAAAAGGCCAAGTAAACTAACGTGTTAACGTAATGGCGGCCCGGCTCGCGCCCGGGGCCGCCATCGTATTCCAAGAGCGTTGCCGGCAGACCGGCACGGCCGCCGCGCCGCATTCGCCGAGAGACCGGCGCCGTGATTCGCGGCGCCGCCGGAGACAACCCGCGAGCCGCCCGCAGCCGGCGGCCGCCATCGCCGCCTTGCGCGGCCCATCGCAATGAACAGCGCAGCAAACTCCCTGGCCTCGGACGCCGCCGTCCGGCGCCGCGACTGGCAGATCATTCTCCTGATCGGCGTGATCCACGCCAGTTCGCACTTCTTCCAGCTCGTCCTGCCGTCGCTCTATGTCTCGCTGGGCAATGCCTTCGGGCTGGATTTCGCCCGGCTGGGCCTGCTCGTGTCCACCTTCTATGTGGTGTCCGGCATCGGCCAGGCGTCTTCCGGATTCGTGGTCGACCGCATCGGCGCGCGGCCGGTGCTGTGGTTCGGCCTGAGCTGCTTCGTGGTGTCGGGGCTGCTGATCGGCTCGGCCAATGGCTACGCCATGCTGATGGCCGCCGCCGTGGTTGGCGGCATCGGCAATTCGGTGTTCCATCCGGCCGACTATTCCATCATCAACCATCGCGTCACGGCCCCGCGCCTGGGCCATGCGTTCTCGGCGCACGGCCTGACCGGCAACCTGGGCTGGGCGCTGACGCCGGTGTTCATGACCAGCATCACGCTGCTGGCCGATTGGCGCGTGGCGGCCTACTGCGCCGCCGGGCTGGTGGCGCTGGTGCTGCTGCTGGCCGTGCTGGGGCGCGACCTGATCGGCGGCCCGGCGGCGGCCGAAGGCGACGCGGCCAAGACCGGCGCGCGGCCGGCCACGGCGCAGCAGGGCGTGCTCGCGACTCTGACGACGCTGCTGTCCAAGCCGGCGCTGTGGGGCGCCTTCCTGTTCTTCGCTTTCACCTCGATCGCGCTGTCCTCGGTGCAGAACTACACCATTCCGCTGCTGGGCCAGCTCTATGACCTGTCCAAGGTCGCCGCCAGCTCGGCGCTGTCCGGCTACATGATCGCGTCGGCGGTGGGCGGGGCGGAGGGCGGCGTCCTGGTGTTCGGCGATCCGGGGAGCGGTGGCCGCGGGGGGGGGGCGCCGGTCCTGCGGGGCGAGGAGGTGGTGGCGCCGGGGGTGGGCTGGTG
>NZ_JAGTJY010000179.1:0-13064 GCF_018195695.1 Achromobacter sp. Marseille-Q0513
GTATGGGGAGCCGCGCGGCAAGCGCGGCCGCGTGGGGCTGACGGGTTTGACAGGCCTCACTTTAGCGGCGCAAACTATGGCGTAAATGACATAAATCCCTCAAAAATCGCCATGCCACACGACGTCATCTTCCTGCTAGTGCCGGACTTCCAATTGCTGGACATGTCAGGCCCTGCCGCGGTGTTCCAGACCGCCGGCAAGCAGGCTCAGACCGCCGCCGGTCCGGCCTACGCGGTTCACCTCGTGTCGGAGCGTGGCGGCCCGGTGCGTAGTTCTTGCGGGGTCGAAGTCCTGACTCGATCCTGGCGCGACGCGCCGCCAGGCACGCTGGTGGTGCCGGGCGGCGAGGGCGCGCGCGCGGCCGCCGTCACCCCGGCCATGCGCAGGTATCTGCACGCCCATCGCCAGGCCGGCCGGCGCCTGGCCAGCGTCTGCACGGGCGCGTTCGTGCTGGCAGCCGCGGGCCTGCTCGACGGGCTGCGCGCCACCACCCACTGGCGTCATGCCGCCGAACTCGCGCGCAACCATCCGGACGTGCGCGTCGACGCCGATCGGATCCACGTGTGCGATCGCGATACCTGGACCTCGGCCGGCATCACCGCCGGCATAGACCTCGCGCTGGCGATGGTCGAGTCCGACCTGGGCGCGGAGGTGGCGGGCGCCACCGCGCGCGAGATGGTGGTCTATCACCGCCGCTCGGGCGGCCAGTCGCAGTTCTCGGCGCTGCAGGACCTGGCGCCCGACAGTGAACGCATCCGCGCCGTGCTGGAGCACATCCGAGGGAATCTTGGCGCGGCGCTGACCGTCGAGCGTCTGGCCGAGGTGGCCTGTGTCAGCCCGCGCCAGTTCCTGCGCAGCTTCAAGGCCGAGACCGGCGAAACGCCCGCCAAGGCGGTCGAACGCATTCGGGCGGAGGCGGCGCGCGCGCACCTCGAGGCGGGCGCCGACAGTATCGACAGCGTGGCGCGGCGGGCGGGCTTTACCGACAGCGAACGGATGCGGCGGACTTTCCTGCGTGTCTATGGCCAGCCGCCGCAGGCGCTGCGGCGCATGGCCAGGCAAGGCTGAACAAGGCGTACCTTGTTCCTGCCGTTCACGACGCCGGCGCGCAAGGCGCGGCATCCTGCCGGGACAGCTTGTAATACAAAGACGGGTATTGAGCTTTAACTTGTCAATCAAGTATGCTGTGCCGGACTTGATCATCCGACAAGTCCAGCCTGCCCGGAGCCGCCCATGAAAACCTCCCCGGTCACCCACCAGGACCTGCAACGCTCGGTCATCGCGGTGCCGCCGCTGGCGCGCCGCGCGGACCTGACGCTGAACGAGGCCGCCAACCGGGCGCTGCTGGCGCATCTGGAGGCCGGCGGCGTGCGCAGCGTCATGTACGGCGGCAATGCCAACTTCTACAACGTGGGGCTGGGCGAGTACGCGCGCATCGTGGACATGCTGGCCGCGCTGGCCGGCCCCGACACCTGGATCCTGCCGTCGGCGGGGCCGGACTACGGCAAGATGATGGACCAGGCCTTGGTGCTGCGCACGCGCGCCTTTCCGACGGCCATGCTGCTGCCCATGTCCTTCCCGTACACGGACGAGGGCCTGGCGGATGGCGTGCGGCGCTTCACCGACGCGCTGGCCAAGCCGGCCGTGGTCTATATCAAGTCGGCCGGCTACCTGGCGCCGGCGACGGTCGCGCGGCTGATCGAGGAAGGCCGCATCGTGGCCTTGAAGTACGCGGTGGTGCGCGAGGATCCGCTGCGCGACGACTACCTGCGCGCGCTGCTGGACGAGGTCGAGGCGCGCTGGATCGTCAGCGGCATCGGCGAGCGGCCGGCCATCGCGCATTACCGGCATTTCGGCCTGTCGAGCTTCACGTCCGGCTCGGTCTGCGTGGCGCCGCGGGGCTCCATGCGCCTGCTGCGGCTGCTGGCCGAGGGCCGCTACGACGAGGCCGAAGGCGTGCGCCAGCGCTACCTGGGGCTGGAGGACTGCCGCGATGGCATCAGCCCCATCCGCGTGCTGCACGACGCGGTGACGCTGGCCGGCGTGGCCGACATGGGGCCGATGCTGCCATTGCTCACGGGACTGTCCGCCGCCGAACGCGAACGCGTGGCGCCGGTGGCGCGCGCGCTGGCCGAATGGGACCGGGAAGCCGTGGCCGCGTGAGCCCGCGCATCGTCCGTCGGGCTCGTATTTGACGGTACGATGTGCGCTGTCTTTGCGCCCGATGCCGAAGGAGATTCCGTGGCCCGAAAACCGACCCCCTCGCCAAGCGCGCCGCAAGCGCCCGCGGACGCGGAAACCGCGCAGCCGCTGGAGCGCCGCCATCGCGTGCGGCTGGCGGACCAGCTCTACGGCCAGATCTTCGAACAGCTCGTCTCGGGCAATCTCAGCGTCGGCGACAAGCTGCCTTCCGAGAACGAGATCTCCGAGCGCTACGGCGTCTCGCGGCCGGTGGTGCGCGAGGCGCTGCTGCGCCTGCGCGCCGATGGGCTGGTCACGGCGCATCAGGGCCTGGGCACCTTCGTCAGCCATCAGCCCGCGCCCCGGCTGAAGACCTTCGGCGAGGTCGAGCACGTCAGCGCCTATCTGCGCGCACAGGAGGTGCGGGTGGCGCTGGAAGGCGATGCCGCGCGCCTGGCGGCCCTGCGCCGTACCGACGAGCAGCTGCGCAAGATCGAGGAGGCGCACGAGGCCTTCGCCGAATCGCTGGCGCAGGGGCGCATGTCGGCCGAGGCCGACCTGGCGTTCCATGCCAGCATCGCCGAGGCCAGCGGCAACGATTTCTACCTGGGCGTGCTGGAGAGCATTCACGATTCCATCAGCGGCTTCATGCGCCTGGCGCTCAGCCTCACGCGCACCGGCTCGCGCCAGCGCGCCCAGACCGTGCTGGACGAGCACGCCACCATACTCGCGGCCATTCGCGCGCAGGATGGCGAGCACGCGCGCGTGGCCATGCAGTTCCACCTGGGCCGGGCGCGGCACCGGCTGGTGGACCGCGAGCGCGACTGAGCGCGGCATCAGGATTTTCACCACCCAAGCGCGGCACAACAAGCGCAGAGGACCAAGAGCAGACAAATGAGCGATTCTTCCAAACCCAAGACCCGCAAGACTCCCGAGGAACTGCGCAGCCACCGCTGGTATGGCGTGAAGGACCTGCGCGCGTTCGGCCACCGTTCGCGCACGGCCCAGATGGGCTATCACCGCTCCGACTACGCGGGCAAGCCGGTGATCGCCATCATCAATACCTGGAGCGACATCAACCCCTGTCACAGCCACTTCAAGCAGCGCGTGGAAGAGGTCAAGCGCGGCATCTGGCAGGCCGGCGGCTTTCCGGTGGAAATGCCGGCCATGAGCCTGTCCGAGCCGTTCCAGAAGCCCACCACCATGCTGTACCGCAACCTGCTGGCCATGGAGACCGAGGAGCTGCTGCGCTCCTATCCGGCCGACGGCTGCGTGCTGATGGGCGGCTGCGACAAGACCACGCCGGCCCTGCTGATGGGCGCGGTGTCGATGGACCTGCCCACGCTGTTCGTGCCGGCCGGTCCGATGCTGCGCGGCAACTGGAACGGCAACACGCTGGGCTCCGGGTCCGACACCTGGAAGTACTGGGCCGAGCTGCGCGCGGGCAACATCACCGAGGAAGACTGGCAGGGCGTGGAGGACGGCATCGCCCGTTCTCCCGGCCATTGCATGACCATGGGCACGGCCTCCACCATGACCGCCGCGGTCGAGGCGCTGGGCATGTGCCTGTCGGGCTACTCCTCGATTCCGGCGCCCGACTCGCGCCACGCGCAGATGGCGAGCCTGTCGGGCAAGCGCATCGTCGAGATGGTCTGGGAAGACCTCAAGCCCTCGGACCTGCTGACCGCCGCGTCCTACGACAACGCGGTGCGCACGGTGCTGGCGCTGTCCGGCTCGACCAATTCGGTGGTGCACCTGATCGCGATGGCGCGGCGCAGCGGCTTCGGCCTGGACCTGGACCGCTTCGACCATCTGGCGCGCACCACGCCGGTGCTGGCCAATCTGCGGCCCGCCGGCAAGTACCTGATGGAAGACTTCTACTACGCGGGCGGCCTGCGCGCGCTGCTGGTGCAGCTGGGCGACCTGCTGGACCTGACGCAGCGCACGGTCGACGGCCGCACGCTGGGCGAGAACATCGCCGGCGCGCGCGTGTTCAACGATGACGTGATCCGCGCGCGTGGACAGGCGCTGGTCGAGCGCGACGGCCTGGCCGTGCTGCGCGGCAACCTGGCGCCGGACGGCGCGGTGATCAAGCCGCCGGCGATGGAGGCGCATCTGCAGGTGCATACCGGCCCGGCGGTGGTCTTCAAGGACTACAACGACATGGCCGCGCGCATCGACGATCCGGCGCTGGACGTCAGCGCCGACAGCGTCATCGTGCTGCAGAACGCCGGGCCGCAGGGCGCGCCGGGCATGCCGGAATGGGGCCAGCTGCCGATCCCGCAGAAGCTGCTCAAGCAGGGCGTGCGCGACATGGTGCGCATCTCGGACGCGCGCATGAGCGGCACCAGCTATGGCGCCTGTGTGCTGCACGTGGCGCCGGAAGCCTATGTGGGCGGTCCGCTGGCGCTGGTGCGCGACGGCGACCTGGTGGCGTTGGACGTGCCGGGCCGCAGCCTGAACCTGCTGGTGCCGGACGCCGAGCTGGCCGCGCGCAAGGCGGCCTGGCAGGCGCCGCCGCCGCGCTTCGAGCGCGGCTATGGCGTGCTGTACCTCAAGCACATCGGCCAGGCCGACACCGGCTGCGATTTCGATTTTCTGCAGACGGCAGCGCGGGCGGAGTCCGCGGGCGAACCGGAGATCCACTGACCCGGGCGACGGGTCGCAACGAGCATGCCCCAAAAGCCGCGTTCGACGGCGCGGGCCTGCCATCCCCGACCGGGCCGCTCATGCCGAGACGGCCCGGCGAAGAACACACAAGGAGGAGACACACATGGAACGCAACGCAATGCCGGCGCGCCGGCGACTGGGACTGGCCGCGCTGATCGTGGCGGCGGCAGCGGCGACGCCCGCCGCGCTGTACGCGCAGACCGGGCAATGGCCGGCGCGGCCCGTCAAACTGGTGGTGCCGTTCCCGCCCGGCGGCAGCACTGACGCGGTGGGCAGGCTGCTGGCCGTGGAACTGGCCAAGGACCTGGGCCAGACCGTCATCGTCGAGAACAAGGGCGGCGCCAACGGCAACATCGGCTCGGACGCGGTGGCCAAGGCCGAGCCGGATGGCTACACGCTGCTGCTGTCGGGCGTGGGCTCGAACGCCATCAACTACGCGCTCTACGCCAGCATGCCGTACCGCGACAGCGACTTCGCGCATGTCTCGCTGCTGGCCACCGGGCCCAACGTGCTGGTGGCGGCGCCGGACTTTCCGGGCAAGACCTTCGCCGACTTCATCCGGCTGGCGCGCGAGAGCCCGGGCAAGTACACCCACGCCAGCTCGGGCAGCGGCTCGTCCGGCCACCTGGCCATGGAAATGCTCAAGCAGCAGGCCAAGATCGACTTGGTGCACGTGCCGTACAAGGGCGGCGCGGCGGCCATCACGGACCTGCTGGGCGGCCGCGTGACGGTGCTGTTCCTCAACCAGGACAACCTGTTGCCGCAGGTGCGGGCCGGCAAGCTGCGGGCGCTGGCGGTGGCCAGCGTCAAGCGCAATCCGGCCTATCCCGACACGCCCACGGTGGCAGAGTCCGGCTATCCGGGCTTCGCGGCCGAATCCTGGTTCGGCCTGTCGGCGCCGGCCAGGACGCCGCCCGCCGTGATCCAGCGCCTGAGCCAGGCGACGGCCAAGGCCATGGCCTCGGCCGACATGCGGCAGAAGCTGGAGAGCGTGGGCTTCGTGGTGGTGGGCAGCGACCCGCAGGCCTTTTCGACCTTCGTCACCAGTGAAATCGCCAAGTGGGGCCAGGCCGCCAAGGCATCCGGCGCCCGCATGGATTGATTGATTCTTGCGGCATTGTTTTCCGCCGGCTTGCCGCGCCGGCATGCCGTGCGGCGGACTTCGCGTTCGCCGCGCGGATCCCGCAGCAACAGAGGACCATCATGGATTCACCCTTGCCCAACCGTTTCCGCCAACGCATCCTGGCGCGCGAGCGGCTCATCGGATTCTGGATGTGCATGTCCAGCCACATCACGGCCGAGCTGGCCGGGCTGGCCGATTTCGACTGGCTGCTGCTCGACGGCGAGCATTCGCCCAACGAGGTGCCTATGTTCCTGCAGCAGCTGCAGGCGCTGCAATCCAGCGCCAGCGCGGCGGTGGGGCGGCCGTCGTGGAATGATCCGGTCGAGATCAAGCGGATGCTGGACATCGGCTTCTACAACTTGTTGATCCCGTTCATCGAGTCCGAGGCCGACGCGCGCCGCGCCGTGGCCGCCACGCGCTATCCGCCGCAGGGCATGCGCGGCGTGGCCGGCGCGCAGCGCAGCAACCGTTACGGCACGGTGCCCAATTACCTGCAGACCATCAACGACAACATCTGCGTGCTGCTGCAGATCGAGAGCCGGCCGGGCATCGAGGCGGTGGACGAGATTGCTTCGGTGGAGGGCGTGGACGGGGTGTTCATCGGTCCGTCGGACCTAGCCGCCGCGCTGGGGCATCTCGGCAATCCCGGCCATCCCGAGGTGCAGGACGCGATCCGCCACCTGTACCAGCGCGTGTCGGCGCAGGGCAAGGCGGTGGGCATCCTGGCGCCGGTGCATGCCGACGCCAGGCGCTACCTGGACATGGGCATGCACTTCGTGGCGGTGGGCACGGACCTGGGCGTGTTCAAGCAGGCGGTGTTCGGGCTGCGCGAGGCGTTCCCGACTTAGCCTTGGGGCCCGCGATCAGGCGCGGCGGCGCGATGCCGCCCGCGCCGCGAGGGCTCAGCTTTCCAGCGCCAGCAGGTCGGCGACGGTCTGGCGGCGGCGGATCAGGCGCGCCTGGCCCTGGTCCAGCAGCACTTCCGGCGCCAGCGGCCGGGTGTTGTAGTTCGAGGACATGGACGAGCCGTAGGCGCCGGCTTCATGCAGCACCAGATAGTCGCCGATGCGCGGCTGCGGCAGCAGCCTGTCTGTCACCACGCCGCCGGCGTCCTGCGTGAACACATCGCCCGACTCGCACAGCGGGCCGGCCACGGACAGGCGCGCCGGTTCGCCCGGAGGCGTCGAGCCGTCGGGCGCGTGCACCGAGATACGGTGATAGCTGCCGTACATGGCCGGGCGCATCAGGTCGCTGAAACCGGCGTCCACCAGCACGAAGTCGCGGCCCGGGCGACGGTTGATCGCGTGCACCTCGGCGATCAGCGCGCCGGACTCGGCCACCAGGAAGCGGCCCGGCTCGATCTCCAGCCGGACCGGATGGCCCAGGTGCTGCTCGATGCGCTTGCGCGCGGCGTCCCACTGTTCGAAGTAATGGTCGCAGTCGATGCGCGCCTCGCCATCCTTGTACGGGATGGACAGGCCGCCGCCGGCGGAGATGGCTTCGATGTCGTGGCCCAGGTTGCGGACCACGTCGACCATGGCGTCGCAGACGCTGGACAGGTGGCCGTAGTCCACGCCCGAGCCGATATGCATGTGGATGCCCATCAGTTTCAGGCCGTGGCGGCGCACGATGGCGATGGCCTGGGCCACGTCGTCGATCCAGATGCCATGCTTGCTTTGCGGGCCGCCGGTGTTGGTCTTGTTGCTGTGGCCATGGCCGAAGCCGGGGTTGATGCGCAGCCAGACGCGGTGGCCGGGCGCCTGCTGGCCGACGCGTTCGAGCATGTCCAGCGAGCCGGCGTTGACCGGGATGCCGTGCTGGATCACGGCGGCCATGGTGGCGTGGTCGATCAGGTCGGCGGTGAACACGATGCCGGCCGGCTCGCCCTCGGGGCGGAAACCCGCGGCCAGGCTGCGCTCGATCTCGCCCAGCGACACGGCGTCGACCACGGCGCCCTCGGCGCGCATCAGCTTGAGGATATGGATGTTCGAGCAGGCCTTCTGCGCATAGCGGATCACGTCGAAGCGGCGCAGCTGGGCGATGCGCTCGCGGATGACGGCGGCGTCATAGACCCATAGCGGGGTGCCGTGTTGCGTGGCGAGTTCGGTGAGTTGGCGCGGATCGAGTGCCATGGGGCGGACCTTGTTATGCGGTAGTGAAACTGGAGCGCCATGATGCCTGCGACGGGCTATCCAGTAAAATGCTTTGAATTTCCTGATCCATTCATTATTGATATGGAATTGCCATGCTGACGCACCGGCACGTCGAAGTCTTCCGCGCCTTGATGATCGCCGGCAGTGTGACCCGCGCGGCCGAGCTGTTGCATACGTCGCAGCCCACGGTGAGCCGGGAACTGGCCCGCATGGAGCACAGCATAGGCTTCCCGCTGTTCGAGCGCATCCGGGGCCGCCTGCGGCCCACCATGCAGGCGCTGGCGCTGTACGACGAGGTCAGGCAGTCCTACGCGGGGCTGGAGCGGGTGGCATCCGCCGCGGCGCGGCTGCGCGCCTATTCGGACGGCCAGCTGGCGGTGATCGCGTTGCCGGCGTTTTCCCATTCCGTGCTGCCGGGCGCGTTTCGCCGCTTCCATGCCGGCCATCCCGGCGTCAGCCTGTCGGTGGAGACGCAGGAATCGCCCTTCCTGGAAGAGTGGTTGAGCGCGCAGCGCTACGATCTGGGGCTGACCGAGAGCGACGCCGAGCCGGCGGGCACGCGATTGGAACTGTTGGTCGAGGTGGACGAGGTCTGCGCGCTGCCCGAGGGCCATCCGCTGCTGGCGCGCGATGCGATCGAGCTGCGCGATTTCGAGGGGCAGGCGTTCGTCAGCCTGTCGGCCAGCGATCCCTATCGCCTGCAGATCGACGAGGCTTTCGCGGCCGAGGGCGTGGCGCCACGCTCCATCGTCGAGACGCCGTCGGCCGTGTCGGTCTGCGCCTTCGTGCGCCAGGGGCTGGGCGTAGCCATCGTCAATCCGCTGACGGCGCTGGACTTCATCGGCAATGGCTTGCAGGTGCGGCCGCTGACGCGTTCGTTCCCGTTCCGGGTGAATGCGGTGTATCCCGAACATCGGCCGAAGAACCCGCTGGTCGACGCCTTTGCCGCAGCGGTGCGCGAGCAGGCTCGCGAGATGGCGGGCAGGCTGGGGGCCGGGGCAGGGCGCGGCGGCCGTCCGATCTGAAGCCACCATGAAAAAAGGATGCCCGTGGGCATCCTTTTTTATTTGCCGTATTCATGACGCCCCGGGGAACGGGGCGGCAGAATGGCTTAGGCCAGCGCCTTGATGGCGGAAGCCAGGCGGCTCTTGTGGCGAGCGGCCTTGTTCTTGTGGATGATGTTCTTGTCAGCCACGCGGTCGATCACGCTGCTGGCTTTCTGGAACACTTCACCGGCCGCAGCTTTGTCGCCGGCGGCGATGGATTGGCGAACGCGCTTGATGGCGGTGCGCAGCATCGAGCGCAGGCTGGAATTGTGCTTGTTGCGCTCAACGGATTGGCGAGCGCGCTTGCGGGCTTGGGCGGTGTTGGCCATTGTGTATCAGTAAGTTGAATTCGGCAAAGTCGGACATTGTAGCAAGTCCCAGGGGGATTGCAAGTTCAATGTACCGTCAAACCGATGACGCCCGACGGTCGGGCGGGAGCGCCAGGGCGGCGGTTCCGGTCGCGATCCCTGTGGAAAGTTCCGGGGATGTCCGGGTCGGCCGTGCCGCTTGTCGCGGCTGCCGGGAAATCCGGGTGGCGCCTGCTGGGGTAAAAATGCGGGTAAAAACGCTGTGGCGAGTATACAACGAGACGGTCACGCAGGACACGGCACGTTGCAAGAAGGTGACGGTTCAGGTCGCGACGTTGATCGACACGTACCAGGGGGTGTAGCGGCGGATGTGGATGGGCATGCTTTCCTGCAGCGAGCGCAGGGCGGCGTCGGTGTCGTCCAGCGGGAAATGTCCCGAGACGGGCAGGCCGCCCGCGGCCATGGAGATGCGCAGCGAGCCGCTGCGGTAGGGACGCAGCGCCGCGATCACCTCGGCCAGCGGCCGGCCGCGCACATCGATCCAGCCGGCTTCCCAGGCGGCCTCGGCCATCAGTTCGGCGCGCGGCGTGTCCATGCGCAAGGCGTCGAAGCGCGCGCCGGTGCCGGCCCGCACGGTGCCATGGGCGCCGGACATGGTCTCGACCTCGACTTCGTGTTCGTGCACCACCACCACGGTGCGCTGGGCCTGCTGACGCACCATGTAACGAGTGCCGAGCGCGCGCACGGTGCCTTCGGCGGTCTGGACCAGGAAGGGGCGGCGCGCGTCGGGCGCCACGGACACGGTGACGGCGCCGTCCAGCAGGCGCACCTGGCGATAGGCGGGCGTGAAGTCCAGGTTCACCCGGCTGCGCGCGTCCAGCAGCAGCTGGCTGCCGTCCGACAGTACGTAGCGGCGGCGTTCGCCGGTGGCCGTGGCGGCGTCGGCGGCGACGTTGTTCAAAGGGTAGAAGGCATTGCCGACATAGCCGGCGCAGGCGCCCGCACCGACGAGCGCCACCGAGCCGCTCATGAAGCGGCGGCGCGACGGTGAAACGAGGGGCGGAGGCGGGGCGGCGGGCTGCGACGCAGGGGCGGCCGCGGCGTAGCCTATCGGATAGGCGTCGCCGAGCCGGCCGAACGTCGACCCTTCCAGAGTGCCTATCAGCTGCTGCCAGGCATTCTCATGGAGCGGGTCGGCCGCACGCCACGCCAGGAAATCGTTATAGTCCTGCGGCGTCGCTCGGCCCGAGCGCAGCAGCAGCAACCAGTTGATGACCTGGTCCGCCACGGGTAGTCCTTGGGCGTACTTCACTTCATCTCCCACGCGTTTTCCCAGGTGGGGATCCTTTCATTGGCAATTTGTAAATAATAAAGGTTTTTTACCAAAGATTACGGCGAGCTTGTCAATTCTTGACGAATCGGACGAAAAAAAGCCGGCGGATAAGCCGGTTTTTTACGAGGATGTGGCGAAAACGCCTGGAATTAACGCGCGGAGCGCCGTCCGAAGTCTCGGGGACGGAACCCGAACAGGAACAACATTCCGAAATAGATCGCGCCGCTGGCGGCCAGCACGCCGCCCAGCCAGGCCGCCCGCAGGCCGGCATGGGCCTGCAGCGCGATCCAGTCGATGCGGCCGTCGGCGTAGGCCAGCAGCCCGGCCAGCGCGGCCAGCGCCGGCAGCAGCCGCAGCGCGAATCGGGTCCAGCCGGGCGCGGGACGGTAGACGCCGCGCCGCAGCAACCCGATGAGCAGGGCCAGCGCATTCAGGCAGGCGCCCAGGCCGATGGCCAGCGCCAGGCCGGCGTGGGCCAGCAGCGGCACCAGCGCCAGGTTCAGCAACTGGGTCACGATCAGCACGCCGATGGCGATCTTGACCGGGGTGCGGATGTCCTGCCTGGCGTAGAAGCCCGGGGCCAGGATCTTCACGGCCAGCAGGCCGATCAGGCCGGCCGAGTAGGACATCACGGCCAGGCGCGTCTGCGCCACATCCTGCGCCGCGAACGCGCCGTAGTGAAACAGCGTGGCGACCAGCCCGTCGGACAGCAGCGCCATGCCCACCGCGGCGGGCAGGCCCAGCAGCAGCACCAGGCGCAGGCCCCAGTCGAGCAGCGCGCTATAGCCGGCATGATCGTCGCGCGCATTGGCGGCCGACAGGCTGGGCAGCAGCACCGTGCCCAGCGCCACGCCCAGCAGGGCGGTGGGGAATTCCATCAGGCGGTCGGCGAAGGACAGCCAGGTCACGCTGCCGGGCGTCAGCCAGGTGGCGATGTTGGTGTTGATCAGCAGCGAGATCTGGGCCACGGACACGCCCAGCGTGGCCGGCGCCATCTGCTTGAGGATGCGCTGCACGGTGGCGTCGGCCCAGGCCTCGCGCACCCGCAGCGAAAAGCGCGGCGTCAGGCCCAGCCGCGCCAGCGCCACCCATTGCACGGCCAGCTGTGCCACGCCGCCGGCCATGACGCCGATGGCCAGCCCATACACCGGCACGTCCATGCGCGGCGCCAGCCACAGGCAGGCGGCGATCATGGAAAGGTTCAGCAGCACCGGCGTGAAGGCCGGCACGGCGAAGCGCCGCCAGGTGTTCAGCACGCCGGACGCGAAGGCGATCAGCGACATGCACAGGATGTAGGGGAACATCACTCGCGTCATCCAGACCGCGGCGCCGAATTCCGCATCGCGCGCCGCGCCGCGCAGCCCGCTGGCCATGGCCGAAACCACCCAGGGCGCGGCGACGATGCCGACCAGCGTGACCAGCATCAGCGCCAGCGTCAGCAACAGCGCCACGCGGTCCAGCAGCGTGCGCACCTCGTCATCGGACCGGTTGTTGCGCGCCGCGCCCAGGATCGGCACGAAAGCCTGCGCGAAAGCCCCTTCCGCGAACAGCCGCCGCAGCAGGTTCGGAATGCGGAAGGCGACCCAGAACGCATCGGTAATGGGACCCGCGCCAAAGGCGCGCGCCACCAGGACGTCACGGGCCAGGCCGGAAATGCGGGACAGCAGCGTGAAGCTGCTGACGGTGGCCGCGGAGCGGAACAAACTCACTTCAGTTATCCATAAATCCAGGGGTTGCCCGAAGCAAAAAACGGGCAGTGTCCCAACCGGGAACGCGGCGGGATGTCACCCGCCTCGCAAACGCAAACGCACACACTACACACACTCCAGCACACGGATCATGCCATCCAAGGCGCTGACACCCTTCCCACAACGCACATCCGCCCATCGCCATCGGGGCCGCACGGAGCCGGCTTCGCCGGTCCGTGGCGGCGCGCCCTTGAGGGGGAAGCGCGCAGCGCTGCGGGGGTGGGTTTCATCCTCCGGTCCGTGGCGGCGCCCCTTGAGGGGGAGCGCGCAGCGCTCGGGGTGGGTCTACTTAGGCGGCATCCGGATCGCGCCGTCCAGGCGGATCGTCTCGCCGTTGAGCATGTCGTTCGTGATGATGCTGTGCACCAGCTTGGCGTAGTCTTCCGGACGGCCGAGGCGGGCAGGGAAGGGGATGCTGGCGGCCAGCGAGTCCTGTACTTCCTGCGGCATGCCGAAGATCATGGGCGTGCCGAAGATGCCGGGGGCGATGGTCATGCAGCGG